>JAJFGT010000226.1 GCA_021776015.1 Alphaproteobacteria bacterium | reverse complement strand
TTTGTCAAATCAATAATCTTTGTTGAAGATGATGCTACTTTTGAAATAATTCGAGAGGCAAGAGGTTCTGTCCCTGTTAAAAATATAAGATCTAAATCTGATAATTTCAGAGCATCAACATGAATCATAGTCAAAGTTTCATCTCCAAAACTAATGGGTTTTGCGTAATTTTTATCTTCGCAAGCCACTTGAATCTTTGAAATAGGAAAATTTCTGTCATAGAGTTTAGACAGAATCTCCTGCCCTGCGATTGCTTCAATTCCAATGATGGCAATTTTAAACGACATAAAATACTCCTTAAAAAAGTTTACCTTCTATTCACCCCCTGTTGTAGCTGTGATAAGATGTATTGTCATGCCTAAAAAAGAAGAACAAGAAAATAAAACAGACAGTCACGATGTCGAAGATGTAAAAGCTAATTTTCTGGCGACTATGAGCCATGAAATGCGCACACCTATGCAATCTATCTACGGGTTTTTGGAACTGATCGAGTTAGAAGATACTTCAGATCATGTAAAAGAAATGGTCAAAGTGGCAAAAACTTCTGCCAGTACTCTCTTAGAAATTCTCGATGATGTTCTAGAATTTTCTAAAATGGATGCTGGAAAAATGGCATTGGATGATTTTGAAGTTCCCTTAAGAACATTAGTACGAGGTGTTTACGAGGCTCTATCTGTCAAAATCCATGGGAAAGATATTGAATTATTAGATCATTTTGATGACGATGTTCCTTTTGTTATTAAAGGAGACCCTAAAAGACTTCGTCAAATTCTCATGAATTTGGTTGGAAATGCCCTCAAATTTACAAAAACAGGGCATATCCTGATTTCTGTTCGTGTGAGCTCAGCCCCAGAAACACCTACGGCACCTTTAAAAATTATGTTTGAAATCTCTGATACAGGAATAGGGATTAGTGAAAAACATTGCGCACAGCTTTTTGAGCCCTTTCACCAAGCAGACAATTCAACGGCTCGAGAATATGGGGGTACAGGTTTAGGACTCTCAATTTGTAAAAAGCTTGTAGATTTGATGCAAGGTGAAATTGGCGTCACAAGTGTTGAAGAAAAAGGATCTACATTTTGGTTTGAAATTCCTACTCAAGCCGTTGATATAGAGCATCATGATTCAGAGATAGATCTTAAATTATCAAACTTGACAGGACTCTCTATTCTTTCTGTTGAAGATCACCCCAAAGGTGCACAAGAAATTGTCAACTCACTCAGCTCAATGGGTGCCAGCGTTGAAAGCTGTGCCACAATTAAAGAAGCTTTAGAGCTCATGAAAATACGTCCTTTTGATGTTGGGATTATTGATCAAGGCCTTCCCGATGGAGATGGACTTTCCCTCATTCGAAAAATTATTAACCTCTATCCTTTCATGGGGTGCTTAATGTATACAGCGCGAGATGATACAGGATTAAAAAATTCCCTCCAATCTTTAGGTGTTGAATATATAGCCAAACCCGCAAGTCGACGAGGATTAGGAGAGGCTGTTTTAGATGCCTCTAGTAAGGTTTCAAAAAACAAAACAGGACACGTCTCAAAACGTCTCCTCCTTGCAGAAGATACAGCTAGTGTCCGTGATATTTTAAAACGTCAACTTGAAGTCCTGAATATTGAAGCAGATATTGTCGAAAACGGACAGGATGTCCTTGATGCTCTCGAAAAAAAGGATTATGGGCTTTTAATCACAGATCTTCATATGCCCGATATTGATGGATATGATGTCATTCGTACTCTGCGAGACAAAGAGGCCTCTATGAAAGAGGAGCATAACAGGCTTCCTGTTATTGCTCTGACCGCAGACATACAAATTGCAGATCGACAAGTCTATCTTAAATATGGATTCGATGAATGCTTATTAAAACCTGTAACGCTTGGGCATTTCAAACGTCTTCTGATTCGATGGGGAGTCTTAAATCTAACACAAGAAGAGATGTCTCAACCGGCATCCTCATTAACACATCAAGATTCTGCTCAAAATTCAGATCACTCTATTGATTTAAAAGCTCTAGAACAACAGCTTGGGGCCATTGATGGGATGGCAATGGAGATGCTAACGTTATTTGTAACCATGACAGAACCTCTGGTTGATCAACTGCAAAAAGAAGGGGGTAAAAAGAATATCTCACAAATTCATGAATTGGCTCATTCCCTCAAGGGAAGCTCTCGTTCTGCAGGGGCTCTAAAGATGGGAATGATTGCTGCAGAAATTCAAGAACAGGCCAAAAATGATACCGTTACACCTCATACAATGGATCTAATTGATCATATTGTTCAAGAGTTTGAGAATGTTAAACAACATATTATAATTTTACAAACCCAATATAAATGATGCCTCATATTGATCTCTTATCACAGGATAATCAAAAAGATCTCGAAAAACTTATTCAAGATCTCCGGCTTGATAAGGATTCTCAATATATTGAACGTTGCCTTGCTCTAGGGACAAATAAGAAAAATGGAGAAGCCATAGAAAGAGAGACTCTCCTCGGATATATTGATCAACAAATCGCAGGCTTTTGTATTTTGAATTTTAAACCTGCTTATCCTCCCTTTATAAAATTTAATATTCCAGAGCTACAGGATCTAAATACTCACCCTGATTTTCGCCAAAGAGGCGTTGCCACCGCTCTTATTCAAAAATGTGAGCTCTTGGCTAAACAACACGGCGCCCAAAGTTTGGGGCTAGGTGTAGGGCTTCATACTGGCTACGGAAAAGCGCATCGTCTTTATGTTAAAATGGGGTTTATCCCAGATGGAGAAGGCGTTGTCTATGATACACAAATCATCCAGCCTCATGATATTCGATCCATTGATGATGATCTGTGCCTTATGATGACAAAGGATTTGTAGGTAAAAACATCAATTAAATAGACACATAAATAAAAATATGCTACTTTATGGCAATTAATGAACATTGAGAGGAAAAATTATGGTTTTATTTGGTATGCAATCTATTATATCTTTTTTTAATCCAAAAGCTATTGATCTTGCTACAGAAGCATTAAAACCATACGGTTTAGAAAATTTTAAACTGGAGAGACTGGCTGATGGTATTCAAATCTCAGATAATCTCAGTAAATTATCAATGACAATGACTGAAGCTGCAGCCGGTATCCATCAGATTACAAGATCACATGGATCTGATTTCTCTGGTGAAGGTGTTGCAGCTAAACACGTTATAGAAGCTTATTTTGATGTAGGATAGATGCTGTTTTTGCCTATAACGGAATATAGATATCTATAGAATTCACCCTATCTTAAATCTCACGATCCTTTATGGACAGATTCAGGATCACAGAGGGAAAGTCTATCAACAACAGAAAGAACTTTTTCAATCTCATTTTTCATGACAAGAAGATTGGAAAGACTTGCAGCAGGTACGTAAAGATCATCAGGTTCAAAGTGATTATGATCACTTGATATAAGCATAAGCATATTCTTTTGGTAAAAAGCAGCTGTCATTTTCTTTCCATGATATTTTTGATAAACATCTTTAAGACTCTCCATCATTTTAGGATCAACAATATAGCGAGCCTCAACCTGATCATTTGTATAAACATCAAAGATCCCCTCAAACTCTGGATCCACTAAATTTGCACGTTTTAAATCAAGGTTCTTTTCTTTAAACCATTCATTCACTGTGCCTGTGTTGCGCTCTAAAATCGTATGTCCATAGAACTTTTTATGATTGAGATTTAAAAGAACAGCAAGCCCTTTAAAAACCGTTACAGTCCGTCTATTTTTGCCCGAACCCTTTGTTTTTGTAAGCTTGACCTCAGAAAACTCAATATCTATCCCTTTATAAACACCTTTAAAATGATCTTCTGCCTTATATTTTGAATGGTCAGGAATAATTTTAGAGGGTTTCATACGACGCATTGGAATTTTACCCTTTAAATCGTAAATAAAATTACCAAATAATTTAGCAAGATCGGGAAGAATTCTCTTTTTATACTCTCTTGTATATTGCCGTTTAGGTTCATTCACCCAATACCATAACCCTCCTAAAAACAAGAGGGTTAAACC
>JAJFGT010000225.1 GCA_021776015.1 Alphaproteobacteria bacterium | reverse complement strand
GGAGCACGTAGAAATCGTATTCGTACATTTATTAAAAATGTAGAACTTGCTATTGCACAAGGTGATTCTAAGAAAGCTCAAACTGCTCTTCAAACTGCTCAACCTGAAATGCAACGTGGTGTGGGTAAAGGGATTTCTTCTAAACAAACAGTCTCAAGAAAAATTTCCAGACTATCTCAACGTATTAAATCCCTTAAAAAGGCCTAATATTTTTCAATCTGCTGAGTATCATTTTTTGATAATTAAGACAGATAGATATTGACTTTTTTTAGAAATCAGAACCCCTGAAGACTATAGTCTTTGGGGGATTTTTATTTTGAACAAAAATTTCTTTTTTCAATGTTCATGATTTGATCTTGTTGTATAATTCAAAAAAAATCTCTAGGGTTAAGTCATCGCCGAGAGGGACACGACATAAAAAACATAAAGAGCATAATTCAAGAATATGTTTACTTTATTTTATATATTTATGTACGTTCTTGTCGGACGATATGAGTATAAGAAACCTCTCATCTTTTGATGATGCAGGTTTTGCCAATGGCTATAAAAGATATGTATTTTTAATAAAGAAGACATATCAGAATGCCTAGAAATGTATGATAATTGGGTTTAGACCTCATTATGGAATTGTTATTTAAAATTCTATAAGCCCTTTTTTATGTGCGTTTTAAATATTTTTCTATCGTATTTTTTAACAAAAGATGCGGAAGATTATGAAATATGAAAGACAAGAAGAAAGATCTCGATAAAAAATTAAAAATAAATAATAGCTAGTGGAGAACAGGGAAAATGTTACAAACAAAAAATAATAAATCCTATCTAAACGTTGTTGATGGCAACCAAACACCAGAAAACTTTCAACCAACACCAGAAATTACAAATGTTTGGAAAACTGTTTATAAAAACTTCAGATCAGAGTTTGGAGAAGCTGTTTTTAGAAGCTGGCTAAAACCACTCACACTACAAGCCTCTTATCATGGAACCCTAGAAGTTTCTGTCCCAACACGCTTTATGAAGGACTGGATTCAAACAAACTATGCTCCCCGTATCTTAGAAATGTGTATGGATAAAGACTCGAATATATCACGCCTTGAAATTGTTGTTATTCAGAAAGCAATGCCTATAGACTTAGACGATTCAGACGCAGAAACAGTTTCTCCTGCTATCAAAGCGAATGCAAATGCTCTGGCCCAAGAAGTTGAGTTATCATCTCCACTTGATCCTCGCTTTAAATTTGAAAATTTTGTTGTTGGAACGTCTAATGCTCTTTCTCATGCCGCAGCTCAACGTTTAGTTAAGAGTGAATCTATGCCCTTTAATCCACTCTTTATATACGGTGGTGTTGGTCTAGGAAAAACGCATTTAATGCATGCTATTGCTTGGGATCTTCGAGAAAATCATCCTGAAAAAACAGTGATGTACCTATCTGCTGAAAAATTCATGTTTCAATTTGTTAAATCTCTCCGTGCAAAAGATACGATGACCTTTAAAGAACTCTTTCGTTCTGTAGATGTCCTTATGATTGATGATGTACAGTTCATTAGTGGAAAAGAATCAACACAGGAAGAATTTTTTCATACATTTAATGCCCTCATCGATCAAAATAAACAGATTATTATTTCAGCAGATCGTGCGCCTAATGATATGCAAGGAATTGATGACCGACTTAGATCTCGTCTCTCATGGGGACTAGTAGCAGACATTCAACCCACAACATACGAACTTCGTTTTGGCATCCTTAAAGCAAAAAGAGAAATGCTTGGCGTTGAAATCCCAGATGTTGTTCTTGAATTTTTAGCTTTGAAAGTAACATCTAATATTCGTGAACTAGAAGGTGCATTGAACAGAATTGCTGCCCATGCAGATATTTCGAAAGATCCTATTACATTAGAAACAACACAAAATATTTTACGTGACCTTTTACGCTCTCATGATCGTCGTATTACAATTGATGAAATTCAACGTCGTGTGGCAGAACACTATAATCTTAAAATTTCAGATATGCATTCAGCACGTCGATCTCGGAATGTTGCACGCCCACGTCAAATTGCGATGTACCTCACAAAACAGCTTACGGCACGTTCTTTACCAGAAATTGGGCGTAAGTTTGGAGGACGAGACCACACAACAGTGATGCATGCTGTTCGGAAAGTGGAAGAGCTTATAGAAGAAGATGCCTCTTTGGCACAAGATGTTGATGTTCTTCGTCGTACCCTAACAGGGTGATCACAGATCATCTTGAATAGAAACTTATGTGTAGCGACACTCTATAACGTAGATAAGACATGAAAACACTGTATCTTCTTCGTCATGCAGACGCGTCATTATCCCAAGGTCAGGATGATATCAATCGCCCTTTAAGTGAAAAAGGGGAGCAGGATGCTCACCATTTAGGGGAGATTATGCTTCGTGAAGGATTGATTCCTGATCATGTCTATTGCTCCTCTGCAAAACGAACCCAGATGACACTTGATGCATTAAACTTAACAATGAAAGCAACAGCAAACATCCATAAAGAACTCTATTCTGGAACAGTGAGTGATTATATTAATCTTCTCAAAGAAACAGAAGAAACCGCACTCTCCAATAATATTCTTCTTATAGGGCATAATCCATCTATCCATGAGACAGCGCTTTTTCTATCTCAACATAAAGATGATGTACGTTTACTGAGCTACGCCCCTTGTACCCTGATGATTCTGAAAACGAATATTACACATTGGGCAGATTTATCTCCTGCTCATTCTACAATTCACTGTGTGATTCCACCGAATTCCCATCGCCCTCTCGATACGCCTCTATAACATGGCGTATCAACGGAATAGAAATAGGGCGCTTCTGCGCTAATGCCAGATTATCTGCCTTTTCAACCAAATGACGTGCAGCGACAAAAGATCGATCCATGCGAGGAAGGATATAACGCAAAACATCTGGGGCGACCGTAATTTGACGATCTGCAAAAAGTTTAACAAGTATAGCACTCAACAATGTATCATCTGGAGCATGAATTCCAACCGATGGGGATGATTTTAAACGAGATGCAAGATCAGGAAGGGCAAATGAAAGCTGTGAAGGGGGAGCTGTTGTCGTGATTAAACAAAAGAAATTTTGTTCTTTTGCCATATTATAGAGATGAAATAATTTTGTCTCTGCATCACGATCACCAATCAGGAGATCTGCATGCTCAATAACAAGAGCTTTATACCCTGCAAGAGGTTTTTCAGAGATTACATCATCCACAGTCCAGAAAAACGCCTTCGATTGCGCTGCCCACACCGCTGCTAAATGAGTTTTACCACTAGCCGCTGGCCCATACAAAATTAAAACAGGGTGGGTCCATTCTTGCCAACGATCAATCCAAGTAACCGCCTCCACATTACTTGGAGAAACTAAAAAGTCATCTCGCCCATATGCAATACGATGCCCTAAATCAAGAGGGAGCTGAAAAGTCTCTCTATTTTTTTGCATGTGATTTCAATGTTTTTTTAGAAGGTTTTTTAGCAACAGGATGCTTCTTATAAAAAGGACTCTTTTTATATTTCAAAATAAAAAATCCAATTAAAACTCCTGCAATAGCAGCTATAGGAACAGCTAACATCATACCCAAAATTCCAAAAACAGCCCCTCCCGCCATTAAAGCAAATAAAACCCACAAAGGATGAAGCCCCACACTATCTCCAACTAATTTAGGTGTTAGAAAGTTTCCTTCAATAATTTGTCCGACAAAAAAGATAGCGGCAATAATACCAACATAAGATA
>JAJFGT010000224.1 GCA_021776015.1 Alphaproteobacteria bacterium | reverse complement strand
TAATAAATTTAATATAACAAAAACGATAATTTTGAACGGAGAGAGCCTGTGGCAACCCATTATTATGAAGCAATTCAACTAATTGAACGTTTGCACCGTTATTTTCTTGATGTTGTAAAGATTGAGCTGGATAAGAAGAATATCCAAGATATTAACAACGTTCAAACCATGATATTGCATAGTATAGGTCATGATGAACTAACAGTTGGAGAATTAACCCTTCGCGGGTATTATCTAGGATCCAATGTTTCTTACAATGTCAAAAAAATGGTTGCAAATGGCTAT
Organism: Alphaproteobacteria bacterium; assembly: GCA_021776015.1. GTDB lineage: Bacteria > Pseudomonadota > Alphaproteobacteria > Micavibrionales > Micavibrionaceae > UBA1850. The sequence continues at coordinate 4,072 of JAJFGT010000224.1, read as the reverse complement.
TTGGATCAAATGAGGTCTGTCCATGATAAGCGCTCTATTCGTGTTAAGCTGACGGATAAGGGAAAAGTTCTTCATGGGACAATTGATGAAATGTTTCAAAGGCATGATCAAAATTTATCGAAAACATCCATATCCAATGATAAATTACAAGAATTAAGCGAAACATTGAAGATGTTAGAGCGCTTTTGGAACTCTCAGGTTGGCTTTGGAAGTTTATAAAGGGAGTTGTCTGAAAAATTATTTTTTGGTATTAATGGGTTCGTTGTAAAACTTAAGTGTTGTCATTTTTTCTATCCAATAATACAGTATGTTGTTAGAGTCTTTTGTATAACCATCTCTATTTTAAAAGTATATTATGAGTCAAAATCAAAAAAGCGAAAATCCACCTGTTGCATCTAAGGCTGATGCATCTAAAAATGCTCCACCGTCAAAGTCGGCTGATCCTATTAAGGGGGTTGCAGCCGTAGCCCTTCGAAATCATTTTTATCGTGATGGGTATAGAATTCTTAAGTTTGCAATGGTTTTACAAGCCTCTATAATTTTATTATTGGGGCTAGTCATCCTTTATATGGTGATGAGCAAAAAAATTGAATATGTTTACTTCGCAACAACGGGGGATGGAAGACTTGTTAAAATGTCTCCTTTGTATGAGCCTAATTTGAGCGCGCCGGCTATTGTGTCTTGGGCGGCCCAAGCAGCGGCTCAAACCATGACATTTGGATTTCATGACTATAGAAAACGGCTTCAAGAATCATCTCGTTTCTTTACGCGCCCTGGATGGGGAAAATTTGCAGAAGCATTGGAAGCATCTGGGATCATGGCTGGAGTTGAAGAAAATAGGCAAGTTGTCATGGCAATACCAAGTAGTGCTCCAACAATTATTCAAGAAGGGATTGTAAATGGGCGCTACGAGTGGCTTCTTGAAATTCCTATGAATGTGACGTATAAGTCTGGGGATAATGTAAGGATGACAAAACCTTTGGTAAGGCTGAAGATTGTTAGAGTTGCACAACTTGAAAATCCGCATGGTATAGGAATAGAACAGTGGTTAGAATAATTAAATTCATTGAAAGTAGTTGTATGAGTGTTTGTATATATAGGTTTGTTCCAACTTTATTATTATGTTTGACGCTGTGCTCGGTGTCGAATGTTTCTGTCGCGCAGACTCTGGAGCAGGAAGCAGTGCCCCCACCAGCTATGCAATTACCTACGATAAAAGCACCACTTTCTAATCAGGCTTTTGATTCTTTTTTAGAGAGAGAGATTGCAACTGATGAATCTCTCGCAGGCCCCATGGATATAAATATGGATATACCTTTGCCTGTTGCTCCAGAAGAGCCGAGTATTCCTATAGAAGAAGAGGCTTTTAATGCAGCTGTTACTGGAGCCTTGCCACTTTCACCAGACCAGATTCGTGAGTTTCTTAAGGCTTATGATAATACGCAAAATGCTATTCAAGAGCCTATTTATACTACTCCAGAACCAAAAGTTATTATTGAAACGGTTTCTCTTGATCCCGGAGCATCTCCATTAAATATCAATACAGCCGTTGGTTATGTCACAACCTTAAATTTTATTGATGTGACAGGTGAGCCATGGGCTATCCAAGATATGGGATGGGCTGGAGAATATGAAATCATTCAACCTGAGACGAGCTCTCATATTATTCGTGTCACGCCTTTAACAGACTTTGGGCAAGGAAATATATCGGTTCGGCTTGTTGACCTTAAGACACCCATTATTCTAACTCTTAAAACAGTTCGTGATGAAGTCCATTATCGTGCTGATCTGAGAATTCCAGAGCTTGGCCCCAAGGCGGCTCCTCCTGTTGTTATGACACCGATTTCAACAGTGGCAGGTAAAAGAGATATGACAGCTATTTTAACAGGTGTTCTTCCTCAGTACTCTGAAAAACTTGTGGTTTCTGGAGTTGGCTCTCGTACATCAGCATATGTTTTAGATGGAGCAACTTATGTTCGGACACCTCATGTTTTACTGTCACCAGGTTGGTCGGCATCTGTTAAATCGTCTGATGGTACAACTGTGTATCAAATTGGAGATGCCCCCGTTCTATTGTTTTCGGATAATGGACGTATTGTAAGAGCTTATTTGAAAAAGAAAGAGGCAATAAATGATTTCTAATATGGATAAAGATCAGAAAGAAGAACAAGATTTTGATCTTGATGATGGATTTGATGATTTTGCTGATACAACGCCGAAAAAATCGATTCCTAAGGGAGCGATTATTGGAGGAGTCGTTCTTGTCATTATTATTGCCATTTGGTTGTTTGGGGGTGCAGAGCAAGCGCCACCTTCTTCTGTTAGTGCAGGGTCGGAGGTCAGTGACATAGCTGGATCTAAAGAACTTGATCCTAATATGGTCGAAGCCCTTGAGACATTGAATGAAGATCAGCGTATTATCGCTATTGATTCAGGTAAAAGCTTTCTTCCTGTTCCTATTAATCCAGCACAAAATGCTAGGGTAGATCTTGAAAATGAAAGCGATGTTATTGACCCATTGGAATCTTGGAGAGCTATTCAAAGAGAGCAGATGGCAAATGATGAGGCGATGTTATTCTCTGAGGAGGCCGAGCCTGTTGTTGATACAGCAAGGCAAGAGGCTCTAGTTCACTTGGCAGAAGCTATGTCAGCACAAATGACTTCGATTATTGAAGAGAACAGAATTAAAGAAATGGTTCATATAGAAGTGACTCCTTTCGAAACAGCTGTACAAGTAGTGGGCGATGAGGGAGGTAGTAGCTCTACCTCTGATGAGGATATTGATGAAACAGTATCTGTGCAAATTATTCCCGCAGCCACTATTGAATATGCACAGACTTTGATTGAAGCAAACTCAGATGTTGACGGACCTGTATTAGCAGAAATTGTGACGGGACCATTAGCTGGTGCTCGCGCTCTTGGATCTTTTACAAAAGAAGAAGATTACCTTGTTATAGAATTTCAAACTGCTATTAAAGATGGAAAATCTTATGCGATTAACGCCATTGTTTTAGATCCTGATACAACATTACCTGCTGTGGCAACAGATGTGAACCGTCGTTGGTTTAGACGTGTTATCATTCCTGCAGCAGCAGGGTTTATTGAGGGTTTCGCCTCCGCTGTTGCTGAGACTGCAGGGACATCAACAACTATTGATACGGGGGATGGGTCTGTAACATCAACGACAGAAGAGCTAGATACTGAAGAAGAAATAGCAAAAGGGGTTGAAGATGCCGTAGGAATTTTTGCAGGAATTATTGAAGATGAGTATAGCAATGTAGAGACTCTTGTAAAAGTTCGTGCCGGAACACCTATTGGCCTTCTTTTCCTTGATCCTGTTTTTGAAGAAGATGTGGGTATAAGAAGTGCCCCTTCTACTACGTCTGTATCTGGAAGCTCTAGTAATGTTGCAAACTTATCTGTTGAAACCATCAAATAAAATTTAATAGGATAATAATAAAATGTTTTTTATAAATGATGAGAAGAACGATGATTTCGAAGATGACTTTGAAGATGACTTTGAAGATGACACACTGTCCGATGATGATGAATTACAGCCTCCCAAAAAGAAGAGCTCATTTTTATTCTTAGCAGTCTTAGTGATTGTGATTATTTTGGGTGGTGGGTTTATTTTTATGCAACTCTTAACATCTTCTCCTCCTTCTGTTGATCCTGTAGCAACCGAACAACAGGCCGCTGAAACCACTGCTGTTTCACCGGAGCCTTTTATAGAGGAAAAACAGCAAGAAGCTTTAGTTGATCCTTTTTTTACATCTGAACAAAATGCTCAAGTGAACATTGATACAGGAGTAGATGCGTTACAAATGGATGATGATTTTTACAATGACTTCGCACAAAATCAAATTCCAACATCACAGACTCCTATAGATCAGAGTCAAGATCCTCTAATGGATATACAGCTTATAGAATCTCAAGAAATTGTGTTAGACCAAGAAACAATACTCCCTAATGATGCCACTATTGAGACACTAGAAACACATTCTCCTATCTCTCCGACACCTATGACGGAATCTCAAGATGAAATGCTAACACGTCTTGATGCCATTAATGG
>JAJFGT010000223.1 GCA_021776015.1 Alphaproteobacteria bacterium | reverse complement strand
AACTAAAAATTCTCAAAGAAAAAACACAAGATTTAGAATTTAAGCTTCTTCATCTCAATAACGATGACATCCGACAAGAAACTCCTCAAGAACCCCTGCATACGGAATCAAGTATAGAAGAAAAACTCTCAGTCGAAGAATCACCTGATTCATATGATATAGACGAGTATGACATAGGTGATGAATATCAAGGAGAATCTCAAAAAACTTCAATCTTTTCACGAGAGAAAATTCCTCATATACCTAGTATTTCTATGTCTCAATATCAGGACACAATCAAAGAAACTAAAGAAACCTTTGAACAAAGCATTGCAACAAAAGCCCCTGTTTGGATTGGAGCACTATCTCTTATTTTTGCGGCATTCTTTCTTGTAAAATATTCAATCGAGTCTGGATGGCTTGGACCAGCCGTACGCGTAGGCCTTGGAGGAATATTTGGTATAGGCTTGTTTATGGCAGGCCAATGGGTTACCAAACACCCATCTATTGCAAATGCGGAGCGAATTGCACAAGGATTAATTGGTGCAGGATTGGTCACACTATACGGTAGTATCTATGCAGCTACCCATTTATACCATCTATTTCCAAGCTTCATCGGATTCATTGGCATGTTCCTCATCACAGGATTAGCTATTATATCATCACTTAGACACGGACAACCCATTGCTGTCTTCGGAATTATAGGGGGATTATTAACACCTGCATTATTAGGATCAGCAAGCCCTCAGGCTCTTCCTTTATTCGCATATTTATTCTTACTCTTTAGTGGTATCTTTATTGTCCTTGTTCGTAAAGGCTGGTGGAAACTTGCAATTTTATCTCTTATCGGAAGCTTTGCATGGACGGCATTTTGGATTGGAACTGTTTTTTCACCTACAGATGCTCCTATTCTTATTTTATTTTCAATGGCACTGACAACTGTCATTTTATATGCAACTGGGCGTCGCATTTCTCAAAGCACATTGTCGGAAGATGAACATTATCCTGTCTATGCCTTAAATATTTTGGCTATTGCAGGAGGAGCCTTAACAATCACATGGATTGGATTACATGTTTCTTTTACATTCTTTGATTGGTCAATGCTGGGACTCCTCAGTCTTGCAACAATGACCCTTGCCTATTTTGATCCCCATACATACAAAGAGCCTTTATGGATTAAGATGGGAGCCAGCCTTTTCCTACTTCTATTCTGGGTTCAAGACGCCACATTTGGAGATGCTTTTACCATTATATTAGGCATGACAATACTCTATGTTGGAGGAACAGCTCTTATTATGAGGCATGTTCCAGACCCACGTTTTTGGGCGATAACACAAGTCATTTCAGTATTATTTCTCTATCTCATTTCCTTTACGGTTTTAAAAGTTCCATTTGAAATGTCATGGGGACTTCTTTGTCTTGGGATTTCTGCTCTTGCTATTTACCAAGCCGTCGATTTGCGTAAAAAATATTTAGCAAATCCTGAAATACAAGACCATCTTGTCGCCATTTATGCGCTGGCGGCCTCAGCTTTTATCTCAATCGGTCTAACAACAGAACTCCCTTGGAATTATGCCCCTCTTGCTATTGCAGGACAGATCATGGCAACGGCGTGGATTTATAAAAAAACGAACATTGAGGCTCTTCAGAAAATTCTTCTTCTTTTAACTTTTGTTTTTATAGGGATGAATTTTGATCAAATCCTTTTATTTGCAGGACTTGCCATTCATAGCCTTGATGGTAGCATTTTCTCTCCAGAAAAAATTAAAGTTCTTATACTGGACGCTCCCCTTATTCAACTGGGAGGATCTTCTCTCCTCCTATACCTCGCTTTTTGGCTGTCTCCACGTCAAGAGAAGAGTATCAATGAACGCCTTCTAAAAGTTCTGTTTGCTACGGCAACCATACTGGCTCTTGCAACATGCTATTATGTGTTTCGTACTCTCATTCATGATGGAACAGGACAGCTTTTTGCAGATAAACTAGGTTTTATAGATCGAGGTGTCCTAACCATAGGACTTGCAATCGTTGGTATTGGAGTCCTCCATTTTGTACAGAAAAAGAATATCCCATCCCTTACCCTTTGGGGAAATGGTCTCTTTGCCGTTGCAATGTTTCGCTTAGTCTATTTTGATCTCATGATACATAACCCTTACTTTTCATCATTACAATTCGTTGGAAGCATGCCTCTCATAAATGGCATAACACTGACCTATGGATTAGGCACACTTATTCTTGGTTGGGTTTTATATCACAAAAAACTTTTAGAAAATGTTTCTCAGGCCATTTATAAATTCTATGGGGCCATCGCCTTTGTCTGTCTCTTTGCTTTCGTCTCATTGACTGTTCGTCAGTACTTCCATGGCGCTATTATAGCGAATGGAGTAATCAGCTCTTCGGAACTTTACAGCTACTCTATTCTATGGCTTCTCACTGGTATTTCATTGTTAGTCGCAGGCATTAAATTTCAGAATAAACCTCTTCGTATGGCATCCCTTGCCTTTATGCTTCTGACTATTTGTAAAGTATTTTTGGTTGATGCTGCAGAGCTAGAGGGCCTGTTCAGAATATTCTCCTTCCTAGGATTAGGAGTTTCACTAATTGGACTCAGTACTTTCTATACAAAATTTGTCTTTTCAGTTGAGACATCACGTAAAGAAGTCTAATCATGTTTAAAATTCTCAACATTTTTGTTGTCCTCTTCACATTGTTGATAAGCTCTGCTTACGCAGATAGTCATACTACACTCATTGATAATGAAACTGTTGTTCTGCTCCATGGGATTGCTCTTACAAAGAGTAATATGGATAGCGTTGAAAAAGCTCTTGAAGATGAAGGATACAAAATTCTTAATATCACCTACCCTTCCCAAAAGAAGGGATTAAATGATATTGCAATTTTCCTTGAAACCGATTATCTCACAAAAGATTTTTGGGATACAACACGCAAGGTTCATTTCGTTACCCATTCCATGGGTGGATTAGTCGTACGGACTTATCTTGAGCAATATAAAAATCAAATTGATATCAATAAACTCGGGCGTGTGGTCATGATGGGTCCTCCTAACAAAGGGAGTGAAGTTGCCGATTTGATTCATAAACTCCCCCCATATAAATGGTACTATGGGCCTGCGGGGCAAGAGTTAACAACTAAACAACAAGCTCTGACTCAAATTAACCCCTATTATGAACTAGGGATCATTGCAGGAAAAAAGGAATGGCCTTATTTCGTAGCCGCTTTTGTAACACCAGGTCAAAGTGATGGCCGTGTCACCGTTGAAAATACTAAACTTAACGGAATGAAAGATCATATTGTATTATCTGCAACTCATACTTTTATGATGAAAAAATCAGATACCCATAAACAGATCGTCTACTTTTTAAAAAATGGAGAGTTTAACCATGAAAAATAATCAATTTACATTACTAAAAGATAGACGCTTTCTCCCTCTCTTTATAACTCAGTTTTTGGGGGCCTTTCACGATAATCTCTTTAAAAATGCCTTAGTTGTTTTGTTATTATATAGCGTTACAACGAGCACAAGCATGGATCCAAAGTTACTGGTCACGTTTGCTGCAGGATTATTTATCCTTCCTTTTGTTCTTTTTTCAGCCATTGGGGGGCAACTTGCTGACAAATACCCAAAAGATAAAATTATCAGGATTATTAAACTGGTAGAAATTGCGATTGCAGGATTGGGGGGAATAGCTCTTCTGAGTGGCTCACTCTCTTTATCTTTTGTAACTCTCTTTGCGCTTGGGACACAATCAGCGTTTTTTGGTCCGAGTAAATACTCAATTCTTCCACAGCATCTTCAAAAACATGAACTCATTGGTGGGAATGCCCTGTTAAATACAGGTACATTTCTTGCCATCCTAGTAGGAACAATCGCAGGGACAGTTTTAATTACATTGGATATGGGTACAACAATTGTTGGAAGCATGCTTATTCTATGTGCTGTCTTAGGATATTTAGCAAGTCGTTCTATTCCTAAAACACCTGCCAACGCCCCCAGCTTAAAATTAAATTTAAATCCTATTACTGAGACAGTAAAGATCCTTAAACATACCTTTAAGCAGGATAAAACAATTATACGGGCTATTCTTGGAGTCGCATGGTTTTATGCACTAGGTGGCATGTTTATGGCACAATTTGCTAATTACACAGAAGACACCCTTACATCTAACGAACATGTTCTTGCTTTTTTCCTTGTTCTTTTTTCAATTGGAATAGCTTTTGGTGGGTTACTGAACAATCGCCTCCTCAAAGGGCGTGTTGAAGCTCTGTATGCTCCCCTTTCTGTACTTATGATTACAGTTTTTTCCGTTGATCTTTATTTTGCAAGTGAGCATATTAATAATCTTTCAGGAACATTATTGGGATTATCCGCTTTTCTTGAAACACCTGCCCATTGGCGCATTGTTTTTGACGTCTCTATGATTGCCGTTTGTGGGGGGCTCTTTGTTGTTCCACTGAATGCTATAATACAACACAAGACCAATCCAGAAACACGGGCTCGTGTTATCGCAGGGGGGGCTATTATGGACGCTTTTTTTATGATTGGATCGTCTGTTGTTTCTGCTTATCTTATTCTTAAAGGATGGGAGATCAGAGAAATTTTCCTAGCCTTTGCCATCGCAAATGTCTTTGTTGCCCTTTATATCTGTAAGCTTCTTCCTGATTATCTCTTTAAGAGTTTCTTACAAATCCTCTTTAAATTTCTCTATAATGTTGAAGTTCGTGGATTAGAGAACGTTGAAAAAGCAGGAAAACGAGCTGTCATTGTTGGAAATCATGTCTCTCTTTTAGACCCTCCACTCCTTGCTGCCTTTTTACCAGGACGTCCAATGTTTGCCGTCAATAGCTTTGTAGCTGAATGGTTTTGGGTCAAACCTTTCCTTAAACTTGTTGATACCTTTCCACTTGATCCTACGAACCCCTTCTCTATGAAAAATTTGATTAAAGAAGTGAAAAAAGATCGGTATGTTGTTATTTTTCCTGAAGGACGTTTGACAGACACAGGAGCCCTCATGAAAATCTATGATGGTCCAGGGATGATTGCTGATAAAACAGATGCCATGATTCTCCCCGTTCGTTTAGATGGCGTACAACATACATCCTTCTCTCGTCTCAAAGGAAAAGTACCCTTAAGAAAATTCCCCAAAATCACCATCACTATTTTAGAGCCTCGTAAGTTCAAAATCGATAATGCACTCAAAGGACGTACAAGACGTACTGCCGCAGCCCTTCAGCTTTACGATCTCATGGAAGAGATGATGTTTGTAACCGAAGATCGTGAACAGACGCTCTATCAGGCCATGCTCCGTGCTCGCTACGTGAATGGCGATGATGCCATTATTGCCGAAGATATTGAACGCAAGCCCCTTAAATTTAAACACCTCATCAAGAGATCGGTTGTTTTGGGTCAAAAAACTTCTAAAATAACCAATAAAAAAGAGATTGTTGTTCTATTACTTCCAAATTCTGTAAGTGCTGTTGTTACTTTTTTTGCTTTGCAAATTTTTGGTCGTGTTCCTTCAATGCTCAATTTCTCAGCAGGAAAACAAGCTCTCATATCGGCCTGTCAAACAGCAAAAATTCAAACAATTTTAACGTCTAGACGATTTGTTGAATTTGGGAAATTAGAGGATACAATTGAGGCGATCAGTCAACATGCTGATATTGTCTATCTAGAAGATATTAGGCAAGATATCACTTTCCTTGATAAAATATGCGCTTTTTTTACATCGGCCAGTCGTCTCCATAGACAACAAAAAATTAATCCTCATGATCCCGCTCTAATCCTTTTTACATCTGGGTCTGAAGGCATGCCAAAGGGGGTTGTTTTAAGTCACGTTAACATCATGAGTAACATAATCCAACTCTCCTCTCGTGTTGATTTCAACCGTCAGGATATTGTATTTAACTGTTTGCCCATGTTCCATTCTTTTGGGTTAACAGGGGGGACGTTGCTTCCCATTCTATCAGGGGTTAAAACATTCCTGTATCCAAATCCTCTCCATTATAGGATTATTCCAGAGCTTGTATATTCAACGAATTCTACAATTATGTTTGGAACGGATACTTTTTTAAATGGATATGCCCGTATGGCTGACCCTTATGATTTTTATAGTATGCGTTATATTTTTGCAGGTGCAGAAAAGGTTAAGGATGAAACAAGACATCTCTACATGGATCGATTTGGCGTACGTGTTCTTGAAGGATATGGCGCGACAGAAACATCCCCAGGATTAACTCTAAATTCTCCTATGCATATGCAATCAGGCTCCGTGGGACGATTACTCGCAGGCATTGAATACCGCTTAGAAGATGTCCCTGGCGTTGATACAGGAGGACGTTTATTTGTAAAGGGCCCTAATATCATGTTGGGTTATTACCGTGCTGATAATCCTGGCGAATTAGAACCTTTATCCGATGGATGGTATGATACAGGCGATATCGTCAATATTGATGATCGTGGCTTTGTTAAAATTTTAGGACGTGCCAAACGTTTTGCAAAAATTGCAGGGGAGATGCTCTCACTTACAAGTGTAGAATCCATGATACAAACACTCTATCCAGATACACAGCATGCAGTTATAGCGATCCCAGACCCTCGAAAAGGAGAGCAATTAATTTGCATTACAACTCATGAGGACATGATAAAAAGTGATCTTTCAAAATATGCCTCTCGAAATGGATTCCATGAACTTTCTGTTCCCAAAACAATTTTAAAAATTGATAAAATACCGCTTCTCGGCAGTGGTAAAACAGACTACACCGCCATCCAGAACTTTGTTAAAGAACAGTTGGTCAAAGTCGCATAAATTCAAGATTTTGATTGATACTCATACGATCCATCATCGGATAAGTAAGTTTTAAAACCCTTGGTCATTAACCATGAAGAGGCCTGTTTTTTGTCTTTCAAATATGTGTCCCAAAACGCTAAAGAACTCCATTGAATAAGCTCTTCTTGGCGAGCTTTTTTGGGATTAAAGGCAAGCTTCCCACGACTTCCTGTAAAAACCATATGGTCACCGTCTTGAAGAATTAATAAATGTTTATCCGTATCTTCTTGTGTTGATCCTGCATACTTATAGGCTGGCAAACGATGCGTATAATCCAATCCTGATACAGGGCTATTATCTTCTGTTCCCGTCATAAAGAAAAGAGGAATATCCATTGATCCAAACACATTTTCAGGCGAATCTTGTGTAAGATGATTCATAGCAGAAAAACTATACAAAATTCCTGCCTTAAAACGAGAATCTTTATAAGATGCCAATTCATCATGAGCATTTGGAAATAATTGCCCTGCCATGACTTGTGCCGTAAGAGCTCCGAAAGAATGTCCAGAGACACCCAAACGATTATAGTCAATTTGATTAGCTATTAAACTGTGTTCAACTTCTAAAGCAGGGAGCTGATCAAGTAAAAAGGGAATATCTTGATAGCGATTTAAGGTCATCTCTCGTGTAATCTCTGTCCCTCGGATAACATCCCAAGGATGACCATCTTTTCCTTCCCAAAGAGAAGTATCTGTTCCAACATGTTGAATATGCATGACGTAATATCCATGCTCAACTAAAAATCGGCTTAAAAATCCAGCACCATCTCGACTTCCCCCAAGACCATGGGACCATATAATAAGAGGCTTTTTTTCTAAA
>JAJFGT010000222.1 GCA_021776015.1 Alphaproteobacteria bacterium | reverse complement strand
ATATTCTGTGTTCTGATTAGAGTTTGAACAGACAACAATCAGAATTCTTCGGGCAGTTGAAACTTTTTGGATAGCATCTTCTGGTAACTCATGATGCATTAAATCACCCTCATGGCTATCTTGATCGTAAACCAACATAAGAAGTTTTTGATCTCTATAATACTCAATACGACGTGCCGTAGCAGGAAGACGCTTATCTGTTATGATCATTAACGTCCCATCAGGCAATTCACAAAGATCTATATTTCGTTCCATCATCATCCCATACCATCAAAAGTCGGAGTTACATCTGGAACAAAGGCGGCAACCTGTTGTACCGGCTGTGCAGAATGCTGAGCCAAGAGACCGTTCTGTACATCTAGAGGAATCTCAACGCCAGTCCCCATAAGAGTACTTAATTTGTTAATGTCTGCCATAAAAATAACCTTTTTTGTTCTTACCCTTATTATCTTATACAGGACAAAAATTTACAAATTATTGAGATTATATTGCATTTTATATAATAATCTTAATCTGTTAGTTTTTTTAGGTATTTTAGGTAGTTAGAAGGAAATGCTATATATATTTACATAGACTATAAAAAACTGGCGTCTAGCATAAGAGCCGTAAACAGCACAAATAGGTATAGAACTGAATAAGCAAACATTCGTTTAGCAGATTTGTGTGTGGAATCATTGAGTGTCAAAAAAGCTGTCACAATAAAAAATCCACTTAAAATAATAGCACTCATTCCATAAAGAACCCCTGCAAATCCTAAACACCATGGTGCTATCGCTAGAGGGAAAAGTAAGAAGGTATAAATTAGCATTTGTATTTTTGTATGACGCTCTCCAAATTTTACAGGAAGCATCGGAATATTGGCACGTTTATAATCTTCGTTTGCAAAAAGCGCCAATGCCCAAAAATGAGGAGGGGTCCACATAAAAATGATCATAAACAGCAGAGTAGGGTATAAAGAAACATCTCCTGTTACCGCAACCCAACCAATAATAGGAGGAAAGGCCCCCGCGATTCCTCCTATCACTATATTTTGTGACGTACGAGGTTTAAGCCATATTGTATAAACGACGACATAGAAAAAATTTGCAAAAAGTAAAAATCCTGCAGCCATCCAATTGGTTGCTAATCCCATCATCAATAAAGATGCCAATGTTGCAAAAATGGCAAATCCCAAAGCATTATCAGGATCAATAACGCCTCTTGGAATGGGACGATTTTTAGTACGATTCATTTTGGCATCAAGATCTCTCTCATACCACATATTAAATGCCCCTGAAGCACCCGCTCCTAACGCTAACGCTAAGATAGCCACCACAGCGACAAAAGGGTGTATGTCAATGCGTCCAGGGGCCACCCAGAGCCCAACAAAGCCCGTAAAGACGACAAGACTCATCACCCTTGGCTTTAAAAGCAAAAAATAGTTCCATAAAGAGTCCTGAGATACAGAATCTGAAGGTACATCTTCTGAACTTTTATTTTGATTTAAGGCTGAATTCGATGCTAATCTCATTCTCATGATTTAGCACCGAATGAGATAAAGAACAAATTTTTTATGATTTCTTTAAACTCTAAAATAATCCTTGGAAAGAAACAGCTAAGTCAAGTAGTGTCTTTTTGAAAGAGCAGACATGACAAAATCTTATTCTATTATCTTGTTATTGATAATGGCGTTGCTATTTAGCACCGTTGCATCTCTGTCTTATGCGAATATTCCCATCAAAATAGAAGGACTGGATGACACATCAGATATTACAGATTATTTGCAGGAAGCAATTGTCTTAAAATACCAAGACTCGGAATCTCTCCACAAAAGTAGTGTTGAAAAATTATCTATACGGCAAGATACACTAGAGGCTCTTCACGCTAAGGGGTTTTATGATTCACATGTTTCTGTAAAACAAAATGAAGACACTCTTATCCTCTCAATTCATAAAGGATCAGCCTATAAAATTGGGACAATAGAAATTGAAGGATACACCTTAAGCAAAGAGATTAATAAAAGCTTCAATTTAAAAGCTGGAGATGTCCTTGATGCATTCTCTGTTATCCAAGCACAACAAAACCTAATCCAAAAGATTAAAGAACAAGAATGTTTTTATACACTTTCTATTCATCACGAGGTTCAACTCGATCATCTTCTAAAAAAAGGATACATTAAATTTATTGTCCAAACAGGCCCATCAGCACTCTTTGGACAAACTCATTTTCAGGGTGCTGAAACAATAGATCGAAGCTATCTCCAGCGCCTCATTCGCTATACCCCCGATACATGCTGGAAAACTGATAAACTAGAAGCAACAAAAACAGCATTACTTGAAACAGGTTTACTGAGTCTTGTACATGAAACTATTCCTGATATTCCATCCAAAGAAGGATATGTTGACATCCTCTTTGAATTAAAAAGTCGCCCTCCTCGTTCTGTAAGACTTGGTACACGATATAATACAGATGAAGGAGTTGGTTTTACAGGGCGCTGGATTCATAAAAACTTTCAAGGCTCCGCTGAAAAATTATCTGTTGATCTAAATACAACACTCTTAAAACAAAGCTTAGGATTTGATTTTTCGAAACCACATTTTCTACTCCCTCATCAAAGTCTCTCATTACTCAGCTCTTTAGAACGAGAAGACACAGATGCCTTTGAAGAGTTAAGTTTTAATAGTGGCGCGTCTCTAAAAAGAAATTTTACAAATAGTCTTTCTGGCCATTTAGGTGTGACAGCTGAAATAACAAAAATTACTGATGAAGACGCCCAAGATGAAAAGAAAACATTTGGACTTGTCTCTATTCCCAGCGCCTTAAATTTTGATAATAGAGATAAAGCGTTGGATCCTCACAAAGGTTGGTTTATCCATTCAGGCCTAGAACCTTTTGCAGATGTTTTAGGGGAATCTTCTCCTTTTCTTAAATCAACACTTACAGCGAGCACATATTTTGATTTAGGACAGAGCTCAATAGATCCAGTCCTTGCGTTAAAAGGTAGCTTTGGCAGCATTATTGGAGATGCTACAGAAAGTATTCCCATCTCAAAACGATTTTTCTCAGGAGGAGGGAACTCCATAAGAGGGTTTGGTTTTCAAGAAGTCGGGCCTTTTGAAGATGGTGATCCTTCAGGAGGACGTTCTCGTATAGAAAGCTCTGCTGAAATACGCTTTAAAGCTACAGATACAATTGGAGGGGTCGCCTTTATAGATGGAGGAAACGTATTTGACAGTCCCTTTCCTGATTTCAAAGGAGGCTATTTTTGGGGGGCAGGTGCTGGTGTTAGATACTACACAGATTTTGCACCTATCCGCTTTGATGTAGCTGTACCCCTCAATAAACGCGATAATATAGACCAAAATTTTCAAATATATATCAGTATTGGACAAGCATTTTAGGGCATTTTAGAGATTTTACGATTATGATTAAAGGCATAAAACTTTTTAAAAGTTTAAATATGACATTACTACGATGGATAGCAGGATTGACGTCTTTTGGCCTTGCTCTATGTCTTATCCTTGCGATTGGAACTCAAGGGTTTGCAATTTGGCTCAACACGAGCAACGGATCTCAATGGATATCTAAACAAATAGAACTCGCACTTCGAGATACACCCTACCAAGTCAAAATTAAAACTTTCAAGTTTTCAGGACTCATAGGTTTGAAGGCTCAGGAATTTGCTCTCTTTCAGGGCTCCCATGAAATTTTAACGGCCGATAATATATCACTCTCTATCAATATCTTTCCTCTTGTGATGCGTCATGCCAATATTGATATAAGTGCTGATATGGTTTCTATATCCGAAATACCTGATACAGAACCTTCTTCAAAAACAAAGAATATTTTTCCTCTTATCCTTTCTGATCTTTATTTCAATAAAGCTCATATTGATATCAATATTGATCAATTCTCTCTCTCAGATGCTATTATAGCGGGAGGATTTACAACTCAAGCACACCTTAAGCAGACTTTTACGCTTCAAAAAAATTCTGTTAAACTTATTGGTTTGATAAACCTTGATAATATCATTTTTCAAAAAGCAGATCTTGTTCCCAAGACAACAACGTTTGAAGGTAGCTTAGATTTCAATACAGGACAGGCCTTACTGTCTAAACTAACAGCGGAACAAGATTCCTATACATTCGACGCAAAAGGCTCCTATTTCATAGATCAGGGACAATTTGAATCCTCCGCACAATGGATGATTCATAATCCAGCGTTCCTCCTGCACCCTACCTTTCAAAATCCTTTTGATATCAAAGCAACCTTGAAGAATAATACCCAAGAGGGTCTATTGGGAACTCTTGAAGCTGAAACTCTTTTAAACCATACGCCCGCATCATTGGAAACATCTCTTCAATGGCACGATAATATTCTGTCTCTTTCCAAAATTAAGGGGCACGCTCTGGAAACTCTTCTTTCAGGGCACATTAATATTCACAAAGAACAAAAACAGATAGATGGCACTATCAATATTGATGTTCAAACATTTAACTCTCTTAAAGCTGTTGTCGGGGATTTACCTTTTTCTGGAGAAGGGCACGCAGAAATTGCCTTAACTACGGAAAATTCAAATATACCCACATTCAGTATTAAAGCTCATGTCAGCGAAGAATCCTCTGAATTTATACCCTATTCTCTTTTGGGAAAAATTCGCATTTTAGATTTTAAGAATTTCGCCGTTGATGTTCAAACACTAGAGGCTAAGTTTGAAGATGGAACAATATCTGCACAGGGAACTCTTACACCAGAAATCTTAGATATTAAGATTCTTGCAAAAACTCTAGATCTTTCAAAAATTCCTGCCCTAAATCTATCGGCTGTTCCTATATCTATTCCCAAAGGGGAGGGACATTTAACAGGGAGTATGGCAACACCTATTTTGAACTCTGATATTACATGGGCATTTTTCCATGATAAAGCATCGAGAACCTCTCCCTCTATATCCACTCAAATTTCTTACGAAAACGAAAAGATTAAGCTTCATTTAAAAGGGAAGGGAGAGGGCGTACAAACATTAACTGGAAATTTATCCTTTCCTACAAAAATTACTTTAAAGCCTTTTACGCTAGATATTTCTGATAAAACACCTCTTCAAGGTGCTGTTGAAGGACAGATCAATCTTATGCCTTTTGCCGAAACAATTCTAGGGCAGCAATATGATATAAAAGGAGATTTAGGGACACATGCAAAAATAACAGGGACATTATACTCTCCCATTATTGAAGGCACAGCCTCTCTGAAAAAAGGTTACTTTTACGATACAAAAAGTAACCTAAATCTTTTCAATATCGAGGGAGATATCATCTTTGATCAGAATTCTATTCATATAAAATCGTTAACAGCCGAAGATGAAGATCATGGGAATATGGCGGCAAAAGGACTGATTGCATTCAAAGAGACTCAAACTCCAGATATCAATATGTCACTTGATTTAAAATCCATGCAGCTTTTTCAAGGTCGCTATATTAATGCCGATTTAGATGCTCATCTCAATTTTATGTCAGCAGACAAAGGCTATCTTATTTCTGGAAATATAACACCTGAAAGCATACTAATTTCACTGCCTAATCGTTTTGATAAAGCTGTTCCAAAGCTCAACATTGTTGAAGATGATAAGGCAAATACATCCCATGATTTGATGCAGAAAATTCTTCTTGATGTTCAGTTTCTCTCGGACAATCAAATCTTTGTACGTGGATGGGGACTTGATACAGAATTACAGGGAAATCTCGATATCACAGGAAGTGCAGCTCAGCCTGATATCCGTGGAAATTTGAGTTCATTACGAGGCCGTTATGAGGAGTTTGGAAAGAAGTTTGAGATTGAGCATGCTCATTTAAGATTTCAAGGGGCTGTTCCTCCTTCACCCTATTTGGATATTGAGGCACAAACTCAAGCGGGAGATATTATCGCAAAAATGATAATTACAGGACAAATCCAAAATCCTAAATTAACCCTCTCATCTATTCCCTTTCTTCCCCAAGATGAAATTTTATCTTTTATTCTATTTGATAGAGCTGCTCAAAAAATCACACCTTTTCAAGCTATTCAGCTAGCTCAGGCTCTTCGCCGCTTTTCTGGACACGGAACAGATTCTAACCTTCTCTTCGATCCTCTCGGAACAATCCGTTCTATAACTGGATTAGATGATCTTACAGTAAAGGGGATTGGAACAGACTCAACCAGTATTGGTGCAGGAAAATATATTACTGATAAGGTTTATGTCGAAATAGAACAGGGCAACACTACAAACTCAGGTGCCGCAAATGTAGAAATTGAAGTAACACCATCAATATCTATAGAGAGTAAGGCTGGGCAAAATGGCTCTGCAGGTGCAGGTGTCTTCTGGGAGTGGGAATATTAGAGATGATTTTTACTCTCAGGCGCACATAGCACGCTTTTTGCAACAGAAAGAGCTCCGATTACCTGTGGTACTACACTAGCAACAGAGACAAAGGCTCTAGTTGCGACGCTTTCATTTTCTGGTGCTCCGCCAAGAAGAGTCCAATGAGCTAGCTTAGTAGCAAAACTTGTATTTTCTGAGAATTGTGAATCAGACATAATTATTTTCCTTATTTGCGTTAATTCGTTTTTATGTAATATCAACTTCTTACGCATTTTACAAGTTTTTATTTCTTTACAGTACTTATTTTAAGAGATTTTCCATTTTTTACTGTAATGAATACTTGCTTTTCTAAGACAAAATGAGTATAAACCCGATCATAGATAAATATAAGGAATAAATCATGGCACGCGTAACCGTTGAAGATTGTATTGATAAAGTAGAAACACGTTTTGAACTTGTGATGCTAGCATCACAAAGAGCACGTAAAATTGGAACAGGGAGTCCTTTAACAATTGAGCGTGATAATGATAAAAACACTGTGGTAGCCTTAAGAGAAATTTCTGAAGAGACAATTCTTCCTGAAGATCTTAAAGAAAATTTAATCCAATCTCATCAACGTATTCTTTTCACAGAAGAAAGTGATGAAGAGCCTACGATCGATCTTATGGAAGGTGAAGCCGAATGGAGTTCATTGGGACAAAGCATAGAAGAGAGCCAAGAAGTAAGTCTTGAAGATCTTGCGGGCGTAACGGAATAGTTGTATTCTCATACATTAAGAGTCTTCAGAAAGGGTCATTGAGACCCTTTTTTATTGGCAAAACTTTATCAATATAGCAAAAGGATTTATCTGAAATTAAATGTCAGAATGTACGTCCCTTATAGAAAAAGTTAAATCATATAATCCCAATGCTGATTTATCTCGCATTGAACGTGCCTGTGCATTTGCTAAAGAGAAACACAGCCACCAAACACGTGCATCTGGAGAACCTTATTATACACACCCCATAGAAGTTGCTGAAATCCTTGTGGATATGCGAATGGATCCTAATACGATTATCACAGCTATTTTGCATGATACAATTGAAGATACGGATGCTACAACAGAAGAGATTACAAAGCTTTTCGGAGAAGAAGTTGCCACCCTTGTCAATGGTGTGAGTAAACTGACACGAATTGAAAGTCAAACTGTTGAAGGAAAACAAGCTGAAAATTTTAGAAAACTTGTTTTAGCCATGTCAGAAGACATTCGGGTTCTTTTGGTCAAGCTTGCTGATCGTCTACATAATATGCGTACATTGCATCATATTTCTAAACCTGAAAAACGAAAAAGAATTGCGCGTGAAACTTTAGAAATATACGCCCCGCTTGCTGAGAGAATTGGTATTCAAAAAATTAAGGAAGAGCTTGAAGATATGGCTTTTCTTCAGGCAAATCCTGAGGCACGAGAAAGTATTGTCAACCGTCTTTCTTTCCTTCGAAAAGAAGAAACCGATCTTGTTAAAGATATTATTAAAGAGATGACAGACCTCATAGCTACAGCAGGAATAGAGGCTCATATCACAGGGCGAGAAAAAACGCGATATTCTATCTGGCGTAAAATGCAGCGAAAGAATGTTTCCTTTGAGCAGCTCTCTGACATTATGGCGTTTCGTATTGTCGTTGAAAATATAGAACAATGCTATCATGCTCTAGGGATTATTCATTCTGAATACCCCACTGTTCCTGGACGTTTCAAGGATTTCATTTCAACACCAAAAGCCAATGGATATCGCTCTATTCATACAACAATCATTGGGCCTCACAATCATCGTATTGAGGTTCAAATTCGTACAGCAGATATGCATGAAGAGGCTGATCTTGGAGTTGCAGCACACTGGGCTTACAAGCAAGGTGATATGGAATCGGCTATTGAAAATGCAAAAAAATATCGCTGGCTCCGTGAACTCCTCGAAATTATAGATCAAGACCAACAACCCGAAGATTTTCTTGAAAATACAAAACTAGAACTTTTTCAAGATCAGGTCTATGTGTTCTCTCCTAAAGGAGACCTTATAGAACTTCCCGTTGGATCGACACCTGTTGATTTTGCTTATGCCGTTCACTCAGATGTAGGGAATAAGTGCGTAGGGGCTAAGCTCAACGGTCGGATTGTTCCCTTAAGTACAAAAATGAAAAATGGTGATCAAGTTGAAATAACAACTGCCAAAAATCAAAACCCATCCCCAGCATGGGAGCGATTTGTTGTTAGTGGAAAGGCTAAATCACATATTCGTCGATTTATTCGTCAACAACAACGTGATGAATATATGATACTTGGAAAGGCTATGATTCAGAAAATATTTAAAACTGAAGAATATGAATTTTCTGATAAAGCCATTACAAATGTTCTCAACCAATTTAAAAATATGGAGACACTTGAGGATCTTTATGCCGGAGTAGGATCTGGAAATATTGTCGCTCGTGATGTTTTCAAAGCAGTTTTTCCTTCTCACAAATCAAAATCAGCGACTCAACTAATTGA
This sequence comes from Alphaproteobacteria bacterium, assembly GCA_021776015.1. Classification (GTDB taxonomy): domain Bacteria; phylum Pseudomonadota; class Alphaproteobacteria; order Micavibrionales; family Micavibrionaceae; genus UBA1850. The sequence continues at coordinate 398 of JAJFGT010000222.1, read as the reverse complement.
TGAAACAACTCATGAAATCAAATCAGGAAAGAAAAAACAAAGTGATTCCATGTCCATTGTTGGACTCATTCCTGGTATGGCTGTTCATTTTGCACGATGCTGTCATCCCTTGCCAGGAGATCGTATCGTAGGAATCGTTGTAACAGGGAAAGGCGTGACCGTTCATACTATTGATTGTGAAACACTAGAACGATTTGCAGATACACCTGAACGTTGGCTTGATGTTTCGTGGGGAGATAATATTGAAAATCAAGAAGGATTTGTGGGGCGACTTGAGATTGTAGTGACCAACTCTCCTGGAGCTCTCGGAACACTCTCAACTGTGATTGGGAAAAATGGTGCAAATATTACAAACCTTAAAATTACAAATCGTTCCAATGACTTCTATGACATGCTAC
>JAJFGT010000221.1 GCA_021776015.1 Alphaproteobacteria bacterium | reverse complement strand
GTTGATAGTGCTGTTGTTGCCATTGTTGCAACGAATGCACCAGCAACTAATGTCGTAAGTGTTTTTTTTGAAATAGTCATAAATAATGTTTCCTTCTTTAAAAAGTAGTTTAAATTAAAAGAGTATAATTACCCATTCGGAGGTGTTTGAAAAGAGGTTACAAAAAATATTACTATTGTTCGGGTATTATTTGTTCTCTTGATAATAGGGCATTATGAATTTATTTTACTGTTATGTATTGGGCTATTTAAAATTTAATGTTACCCTTTGGTTTAAGAGTCTCTGGTGTTCGTTAACAGAGGGTTTAGGCTATGCCCTGTTTGGTCTAATCTGGCCAAATTGAATCAGATTGTCTGTAGGTCGTATTTTATGTCGTGTATTTATGCGGTATTTTTGTGTTTTTAAAGGTTTCAAGTTGTGAGTGATTTAAAAAAGAAGAGCCCCTCTCATGAAGTTGATGCTCCCTCTGAAGAAAAAACAGTCGGGGGAGATGGGTTTAATTTTGTGGATATGACCTTAGAGGATGTAAAGGAAAATGTTGCGCCTTCTGAGTCTCCCGAAGAACCATCTGTACCAACTCCTTCAGAGCCTAGTTTAAAGGTTCCTGTCATACCCACGCCTTTGGAAGACGGTGTTATTGTCGAAAATGATGCTCCCCAGCACTCTGATGAATTTAACGTGAGTGAAGGAGGTCATGAGTATAACTTTATAGAAGAAGCTGTTGATTCTTCTGAAGAATCTTTAAAAGAGTCGGCTTCAAGAGATCTTGCTGTCCAGAACAAAGAGCTCCAAGAGAGAAAAAGCAGAGCTAGGGGATCCAGTGAAAAGATTCGTATGGGTGATGTTCTGATTGAGATGGGTATTATTACATCAGATCAATTAAATGTCGCTCTACAGGAGCAAGAAATCTCTGGAAAATTATTGGGAGAAGCCCTTGTCGATTTAGATTTTATTGATGAAGAGACCCTTACAATTGTTTTGGCTAAAACTGCAGGATTTGATGTTTTTGATCCCAAGAAAACAATTTTTGATGGTGATGCTCTCGAACTCCTTTCTAAGGCTGATGCTTTAAAGTTAAAGATGTTGCCTATTTCTTTATCAGGAGAGGAGCTTTCTGTTGCTCTTGTCGATCCTTATGATGTTATTAATTTAGATACATTGAGACGGAAGATTCCTCGTGGCGTCTCGATTAAGCCACTGATTGCAACATCGACAATTGTAACGGAAGCCATTGATGCTGCTTATGGTTACGCTAGTAATATTGATGATATTCTTAAGGAATTAGAGCGAGTAGAAGATTCTGATCTCTCAAAATTATCTGCAAATGAAGTTTATACGCATCCAATTGTTCGCTTGGTTAATGCCCTTCTTTTTGAAGCGGTTAAAACAGGTATCTCTGATTTACACTTTGAACCAGAAAATAATTTTATTCGCTTGCGATACCGTTTGGATGGTGTGCTGTTTACAGCTCAAATTATTCATAAAAAGCATTGGAATGGAATTTCTCAGCGTATAAAGATTATGTCTAAGATGAATATTGCTGATAAATTAACACCTCAAGATGGTCGTTTTAGCTTAAATGTTAGAGGGCGAACAGCGGACTTTCGAGTTTCCTCTTTACCGACTGTGCATGGAGAAAATATTGTATTGCGTGTCTTGGATAAGGCAGCAAGTATTATGCCTTTAGGGGGGCTTGGGTTCAGTCCTGAGAATTTAGAGAAAATTCAAATATCTCAGAAAAAACCAGAGGGAATTATTATTGTAACAGGGCCAACGGGGAGTGGTAAAAGTACCTCTTTGTATTCAATGTTAAATTCTATCAATGATGTGGCCGTCAATATTCAAACCCTTGAAGATCCTGTGGAATATTCTCTTCCTATGATCCGGCAAACGAATGTACGTGAAGGTGTGTTGGATTTCGGGGACGGGATTAAAGCTCTTTTGCGACAAGACCCTGATATTATATTTATTGGAGAGATTCGTGATAAAACGACAGCAGAAATGGCATTGAAAGCAGCAATGACAGGGCACCAAGTTTATACGACACTCCATACGAATGATTCTTTTGGTTCTATTCCAAGGATGCTTGATTTGGGGTTGAAGCCAGGAATGATTTCGGGAGCTATTATTTCAATTTTTGCACAAAGATTGGCACGTAGGTTATGTCCGGAGTGTAAGGTTGAGTATACTCCAAGTGCCGAAGAGTGTCTCTTGTTGCATGTGGAGCCAAGCGAAGATATTAAAATATTTAGAGCTAGTGAAGATGGTTGCGCGGCTTGCGCTGGTCAGGGTTATAAGGGGCGTGTGGCTGTCGTTGAGATCTTAATGTTTGATGAAGACTTAGATGATATTGTGGCAGCGGGCGGCTCGAAGGCTGAATTAAAAAATAAAGCAAGAGAGAATGGTTTTAAAGGAATGGCTGATGACGGGCGTCTTAAGGTGCTTGAGGGTGTTAGTAGTATAGAAGCTGTTTCAAAGGCTGTGAGTTTGTAATGTTTTATTTGTTTGTTTGTTGTGAAGGATTGAAATGAAGCAATATACGTATCGTGCTATTAATAGAAAAGGTCGTCAAATCAAAGGGACGGTTACAGCTGTTAATGAAGCAAATTTACATCAACAATTACAGACTGTTGGTCTAGAGCTTGTTCAATGTTCAGAGGTAAAGGAAAAACGATCCCCTCTGTTGGGAGCGCGAGGCGTCAAAGTTAGAGAGCTTATACAGCTTTTTATGCATTTGGAGCAATTACAAAGTGCTGGTGTACCCTTGTTGGATTCTTTAGCCGACATTCGAGACACAACAGATAGTAATAAGCTTAGAGATGTCCTGTCTGAGGTGTACAGAGCTGTTTCTGAAGGAGGATCGTTATCTGAAGCGTTTGCTCAGCATCCTAAAATTTTTACAAATCTTTATATATCCCTAGTTAAGGCTGGGGAAGATACAGGGAATTTAAGTTTTGCATTTGAACAGCTTATTAAATACTTAAAATGGCTTGATGAGCTTCAATCTAAAGTTCGTAAAGCAACGCGTTATCCTATGATATTACTCGCAGTTGTTATTTTAACGGTTGTTGTAATGATGGGGCTTGTTGTTCCACAAATTGTTGGCTTTATTAAAAATATTGATATGGAGCTTCCTTTCTATACGACCGCCTTGATGGCGACATCAGAGTTTTTTCAAGCTTACTGGTGGGCCGTTCTATTAACGCCCGTTATTTTAGTTATTATATATCAAGTTCTGAAAAGAGCCTCTGAGGATTTTAGCTATAGGATGGACTCGATGTTTTTAAATATGCCTATTGCTGGAAATTTGATCCGAAAAATCAGTATTGCTCGTTATGCTCAAACATTTGGCGCTCTATTTTCAAGTGGAATTGATATCTTGGGGTGTTTAAAATCTGCAAAAAATACAGTCACAAATAAGGCTCTTATTGAAGCTTTGGATCTTGTTGAAGAAAAGGTAAAGGCGGGAAGCCCTCTGTCTGAGTCTTTTAATGCATCAGGAGAGTTTCCAAGTATGGTTATTCGTATGATTAAAATTGGAGAAGAATCTGGTAATTTGACACCTGTATTGGAGCAGGTTTCTGATTTTTATACGAAGGATGTTGATGAGTCTGTTGATGGTTTGGTTACGATGATTGAGCCAGCTTTGACAGGTATTATGGGAGGCTTGATTTTATGGATTGCTGTAGCTGTTTTTGGTCCTATCTATTCAAGTTTTGAGAATATAGATATTTAAATTACGGTAATATTGGTTTAGCTCATTATAGAGCCTAGAAATGTTATTTAAAAAGAGTTACACTTAAGGAGGTCTATTTTTAAGGGCCTGTATTTCAGTATAATATTGTTAAGAGAGTTTGTATGTTTTCTATGTCTTCTTCAAAAGGTGTGATTTGTCTAACAGATGATGCTTTGTATCTCTATAAAGTGTCAGGACGTAAAGTTTTTCTAAAAGAAGTTTTTGAGTGGGATCAAGATAAGATTTTAGAAGAATTGACGGCTGTTTTGAAGGGTAACTTCTCTTCTGTGACTGTCTTAAATGACATGGTTGATCAACACTATAGAAAAGAAAAAATCCCTAAAGTTGGAAGTTTGGATGCTACGAATGTTGTGAATCGAAGATTAAATCTGGCTTTTCCTGAGTTTCCAATTAGAGTTTTTAGAAAGTTAGATGATGAACCTACAGACAAAGAGTCTGGTAGAGCGATGCTGTCTTATCTATTCTGTGCCTGCCCTGATAGTCAGAATATTCGTATTGTAACGAGTGCTATTAGAGATTCTGGTATCGGATTTCAGGGGTTTTCTCTATTGCCTATGGAATCTGAAGACCTTGTAAGCACCCTTCTTCAGTCGTTTTCACAAAAAAAATCATCATTTATGGCTGGTTCTGGCAATAAGAAAGGGCAGAAAAAGAAAGATAAGAATAATGGCTGGTGTATTTTTGTAGGGCAAAATGCAAGTGGTGGATTGCGACAGATTGTTGTACGAGACGGAAAACTCGCTCTGACAAGGATTTCTCCAATTGTTGAAACAGACGCTGATATCTCTTTATGGTGCCAAGATGTTAAGAGAGAAATTAATTCAACAATGGGCTACCTGTCTCGTTTTGGCTATAGGGACGAGGATCCGTTGAGTGTTATCGTCATTGCCAATAATAAAGCTAAAGCTGTTTTTGAAGATATCTTAGATTTTGAATCCGATTTGTATGTTATCTCTTTGGGGGAAGCCTTGAAAGCAGTTGGCGCAGCCCCTGCTAAAAACGAGGCGGATTACATAACAAATGTTTTGCATGCGGGGTGGGTAGCTAAAAAGCTTAAACTTTCTGCCTCTATGAAATCGGGGTCTATTGATTCTATTATTAATGCACGTTCTCGGGCAATGCTTGTTGCTTCGATAGGGGTGCTAGCCCTTGTTGGGACGGGATACTTCTTTGCAAATTCACTCGTCACTCTTAATAAATACACAGCAAATCTAAAGGTTCTTTCTGATCAGCAAAAGCAAGTGACAACTCTTTATGATAAAGAAATTGAACGTAAAAATGCACTTGGTATTGATGTTAAATTAATTCAATCTAGCTCTGAAATACATAAGAGGCTCACAGATAAAAATTTAGATCCACTGGATATTATTGAATCTGTCGGGCGTGCAATGGATGGTGTTATGAAGTTGGATAGTATTAGTATCGAACGCTTACCAGTAGTAGAAGATATTTATGCTACTCAGTCTGCTCTAGGCGCTACAGGAGAAGAAAAAAATAGTGTGCCAAGTGAAACGGTTTTGAAATTCAGCTTTCCAGGAACTGTTGATATCGAAAAAGGAAATAGGGAGGTTCTTGATTTTGGTGAAAGATTAAGAGAGAAGTTTGAAAACGCTGAAGTAGATGTTACAAGGATTTTAAAAGATGTGTCCTATAAGGGAACCTTAAAAAGTGAGGCGGGTATTACAAAAAAAGAGCAGGTTCATGAGGACCTAGAAGCTGAAATTGTAATTAGGCGTGGAGATTGACGATGTTAAAAAATGTAGGATTATCTCGAATTATATTTATTGTATTTATTCTATTTTTGAATGGAGCGTTCTTTTGTTCTTCTTATTTTTATCTAATTCCACAAAAACAAGAAGCTGATCGAGGTCTGGCGACGGTTAAATTAAATGTTCAGTCAAAACAAGCTGAGATTGTACAGCTTAGAGAGGATTTTAATCTTCTAAAAGAGCGTTTAAAAGAGTTTTCTGCTCTAGAATTATCAGGTTTTTTTGAGGCTCAAAATAGATTAAGTGCAAAAGAGAAGATAGAAGACTTTAGATTTAAGGCAGATCTTCTAAATGTTTCTATGCTTATGGATTCAGGAGAAATCTTAGAAAATGTTCAGTCGTTAGATGCTAATCATGTGCTTCTAAAGAGTTCGTTTTCTGTAAAAATTAATGCTCAAGATGACCTAGATGTCATGTATTTTTTGAAGCTAATGCAAGAGGGTTTTCCAGGTGTGGTTGAATTCGAAACTATAGATATTAAACGTATTAAAAATCTAAATGCCCCGCTGTTACGTTTGATTGGAAGTGGTGTTCCTGAAGCTTTGGTTGTTGCTGATGTGAAAATGAATTGGGTAACAATGCCAAGTCAGGAGGATTTGCAATGATATCAATACCATCTTTTAATAAGGCGAATTCCTTTCTTCATCATGTATTTTCTTTTGTTCTTGTTTTAATAGTTTCGTTTCTATTTTCTGTAAACGAAAGCCCTGTCTATGCACAAGAAAATATTGATATTGTGAGCCTAGGAGGCGGAGTACAAGAAGATAGTGCTTTATTAGAGGAGGGGAATGTTATGGAGGCGGTCCGTAAGGAAATGCAAGAGACTTATAAAGGCTCTCTTGTCTTTAGGCCAAGTATTCCATCTCTTTTATTTCTGCCTGCGGAGCATGCCATGTTGCAAGCAGCTAAAGCTAGCTTTTTGACACGTCTTCCAACAGAGACTGAGCTAGGTTTAGCTGATGAAGATGAAGTTGTTACTTCAATACGTGATGTATCCCTTGGAGGGATTTTGTATACAGGGGAAACAGAGTGGATTGTTTGGATTAACAATCAACGTATTACTCCAAATGCTCTTCCAATGGAGATTATAGATATTGTTGTTTTTAAAGATTACGTGAATCTTAAATGGTTTGATAGGCAGACTAATCGTATTTATCCTATTCGCTTGAGACCCAATCAAAAATTTAATTTTGATGCAAGAATGTTTCTTCCTGGATGATTGGGTTTTGAGCATAAAAAAGGAGCTTCTTTATGAAATCTGCAATGCATCAATTGTCTCTTCACGATGTGTCCGTAGGATATGATGGAAAATCTGTCGCAAGTAAAATATCGTTCGATGTTCATCAGGGGGAGATATTTGGATTTATTGGCTTAAATGGAGAAGGCAAAACAACACTCATTAAGACAATTTTAGGGCTTCGAGAGGTTCTTTCTGGAAACATTTCTGTTTTAGGGCAACCTGTCTATGATTTAGAGGCAAAAAAAAATGTCGCCTATCTGCCTGAAAAGTTTATGCCCTCATGGTTTATGAAAGGGGAAGAGTTCATAAAGTTTTCCTTATCTTTGTACGGAAAATCGGTTTCTGATGAAGATATAAAATCAATGGCACAATTACTTTCTCTCGATGAAGCATCTTTATCAAAACGAGTTCAGACCTATTCAAAGGGAATGGGGCAAAAATTAGGCTTGATTGCAACAATCTTGACTGGCGCATCACTCCTCATTTTAGATGAACCCATGAGTGGATTGGATCCTTTAGCAAGGGCACGTGTTAAGAAAGCCTTACAGGATACAAAAGATAAGGGACAGACAGTTTTTCTCAGTAGCCATATTTTATCTGACTTGGATGAACTTTGTGATAGAATAGCAATACTTGATTCTGGAAAAATAAAATATCTGGGATCCCCCAAAGAATTAAAAGAAAAATTGAACGAAACCTCGTTAGAAAAGGCGTTTTTAACAGTGATCGAACGCTAGAAGGTTTGTTAGGGTTTGTTTTAATATTGTATCATTAAGAATTAAAGAGCGAGAAGTAAGGAATATAGAATGTCAGATAAGAAAAATACAGATGATGAGTTTGAGACTGTTAATAGTGAATTTGATACTGTTAATGAAGATATCGAGTCAGAAAAACCTATACCCGATTTAAGTTCTGATAAGGAAAAAGTCTCTGATGAAATATCAGCTATTGATATAGATGCTGTAGATTTAAAAATGGATGATCTGGACGAGGAGCATGAAGAAGATAAAATTATACCCGTGGAAGAGAATTTAGGAGAAATTGATGATTTTTCTACTGAAGAGCATGATAGTTTTGATGAGCTTGATGATTTCGATGATCTCGCTGCAACAACTCCTGTGGGAAGAACTGTAGAAAGAAAGAGTGGAAAAGGTAAGGTTGTGATTGGGGGTGTTATTGTATTGTTGTTGGCAAGTGTTGGTGGATATACATTGCTTTCACAGTCTAGTGATACAAGTGTAATGCCAATAAGTCAGCCGAATATTGTCAAGGAGCAAAATGATGTTCTTTCTTTATCTGATGATTCTGAGAATAGTTTGAAACCTCTTGGAGTAGAAGAAGGAACAGAGGGAATCTTTCCACAACCAAAAGAAATAGAAGAAACATTATCTGTAGAAAGCGTCGATTTTTTTGATGAAATTCCTCAGCCTGATGCTTTCTCAGGTGCAGAAGAGGTGAATCCATTACCTCAAGAAGATACTCAATTGGATATGGAGCCAAATGTATCTATTGAAATTGATGAGGTAGACGATATACCTCAAGCCAATTCTATAGCCTTGGG
>JAJFGT010000023.1 GCA_021776015.1 Alphaproteobacteria bacterium | reverse complement strand
GCCAGTATCGAAATTCTAGATCGTCTTTCAGAAGGACGTATGCCTCTTGATACAATTGTTGGAGACTATATGCGAGGACGTCGTTATATAGGATCATCAGACCGTGCCGCCGTTGCAGAGCGTGTCTATGACATTATTCGTCACAAAGCACGCCTTGAGTGGTGGCTGAAATCCTACGATATGGAGGTTACTATTCGTAACTTTGTAATTGCTTCTGTCACTCTCTTGGATGATAGAAAGCTTAAGGATATCGTAAAAGTCTTTGATGGATCCAATTATGGGGCAGAAAAATTAACAGATGAAGAACTTGCCTTTGTTACAAATATCGTGGGAGAACGGATAGATCATAAAGATATGCCAGATTATGTTCGCTTTGAATGCCCTGAGGAGCATGCTGAACAACTTCGCGCTCTCTTTGGGGATCAATTTGAGGCAGAAATGAAAGCAATGATGAGTGCCGCTCCCTTGGACATTCGTGTCAATATGGGCATGATTAACCGTGAGAACGTTCTCAGTTCTTTGGCAAAAGATGGCGTTGAGGCTAATGAAACACCTTATTCACCATGGGGTCTTCGTCTTACAAAGAAAACATTTCTTTCTAAAACCAAGGCCTTTTCAAAAGGATTTATTGATATTCAAGATGAAGGCTCTCAGATGATAGCCCTTGCTATCGATGCAACACCAGGAATGCAAGTTATTGATTATTGCGCTGGGGGAGGTGGAAAGACCTTAGCGATTGCTTGTTCAATGGAGAAAAAAGGACGCATTGTTGCGATGGATCTCGATGAGAACCGTCTTATGAAAGCTAAGCCTCGTTTTAAACGCGCCTTTATTCATGATTCAATTGAAATACGTCCCTTAAGTGATGTTAAAAACAGAAAATGGATTCGTCGCCAAAAGGGAACTTTTGACCGTGTTGTTTTGGATGTTCCATGTTCAGGCTCAGGGACATGGCGTAGAAATCCCGATATGCGCTGGTTTACCTATGGCCCTTCCTTAGAAGAACTTACACAGACTCAGTCTGAAATTCTTGATAAAGTTGCCCATACTCTAAAAATAGGAGGACGTCTTATTTATGCAACATGCTCTTTATTTGAAGAAGAAAACGAGCGACAAGTAGAAGCTTTTCTGGCTCGTAATAGCGACTATAGGCTTATGCCATTAGCAGACGCATGGACAAGTGACCTAAAAGTTCCATGTAAAGGCGACTACATGCGCCTTACACCGCATCGTCATAATACAGATGGATTTTTCACGGCTGTTCTTGAGCGTGTGGCAATCACTGAGAAAGAGAACACAGAAGTGCTATCCGATAACTCGAACGAAGCAAAACAAGTGGCTTCCTAAAATAATAAACCTAAGAGATTTGTGACTCAGCCCATTCAGTAAGCTGGGCTTTACTCATCCCGCCGACTTTTGTTGCTGTTACTTCACCATTTTTGAAGACCATCAATGTTGGAATTCCACGAACTCCATACCTTGTTGGAGATTCAGGGCTTTGATCAATATTAACTTTAACAATTTTTACTTTATCGCCCATTTCATTGGAGAGTTCTTCAACTAACGGCATTAAAGATTTACAAGGGCCACACCATTCAGCCCAAAAATCAACAATAACGGGTTTATCCGATTCAAGAACTTCTTTTTGAAAGTCTTTATCTGAAACAGGTGTAGCCATTTTATCCTTCTTTCCGTTATAATAATTATATATGTTTTATTTTATAAATACCCTTGATTGTCTCATAGCAAGGTTTGTATTTCAAGGGTTTTACAATCTAACTTAAAAAGAGTCTAATCCTGAATAGGAACAGAAATAGAGGCTTTTGAAGAGATAGTAGCTTTTACATCTTCTATAATTTTTTCTATAGAATCGTCTTTGCTATAAATTCCCAAAAGATCTCCAGACCCATTTAAAAAATAGAGATAAGATGAATGACTCATCATATAGTTTGTATATTCAGGATCTTCTGTTTTTGCCGCATAAACCTTAAATGAATCCATCGCTTGATCTATTTGATCTTCTGTTCCCGTTAATCCTATAAAAGTTTCTCCAAAATGGGATAAATAAGATTTAAGGACATCGGGTGTATCACGTTCTGGATCAACCGATATAAAGAGTGGATAAATTTGTGAAGATCTATCACCAACTTGTTTAAGGACATTTGCCATTTTCTGGAGTTCTGTAGGACAAATATCAGGACAAAAAGTAAAACCAAAATAAACAAGTTGATATTTATCCTTATAATACTCTTCTGTTACAGCCTCACCATGATGATTGATCAAAGAAAAATGAGGGCTAAATCCTGGAGCCACTATTGCAGGCTTTGAAGAAGATTGGGAAGAGAGGGGAGAGGAAGTCGGTGTGGAATAATATTTCCACATAAGCCCTAATCCCACACCAATCAGGACAAAAAGGACAGATCTTAACATACGTTTTATGGTCATGGTCACATGATATAATCTTCTTTTTCTAAAGAATCAAGAAGACTATACAGATCTCATAACAAGACTGGCATTTGTTCCACCAAATCCAAAAGAATTCGACAAAATGACATTGACAGATTTTTGCTTTGCCTCAAGAGGAACAAGATCTATTCCTAAACAATCTTCAGAAGGGGATTTTAAATTTAATGTTGGAGGTAATATATTTGTTTCAAGAGCTTTAAGGGAATAGATTGCCTCAACGGCACCCGCCGCTCCAAGCAAATGTCCGATAGAAGATTTTGTAGAAGACATCGATACTGTTTCTAAGGTTCCATTAAAAAGACGTTTTACGGCACGGCATTCAATTCCATCACCAAGAGGTGTTGAAGTACCATGAGCATTCACATAGTCTATATCCTCTGGGTTCACTTCTGCACGTTTTAAAGCCGCTTGCATAGCTCGAAAGCCACCATTTCCATCTTCCGCAGGGGATGTAATGTGGTACGCATCTCCCGAGAGACCATATCCCGTAATTTCACCATAAATTTTAGCATTCCGTGCTTTGGCATGCTCATATTCTTCTAAGATTAAAATCCCAGCGCCTTCAGCAATAACAAATCCATCTCGTCCTTCATCAAAGGGACGAGAGGCTTCTGTTGGGCGATCGTTATAGCCTGTAGAAAGAGCTCTTGCCGCAGCAAAAGAAGAAACGCCTATACGATTAACGGCTGATTCTGCACCTCCTGCCACCATGACATCTGCATCTGCAAGTGCGATCATACGTGCAGCATCTCCAATTGCATGTGTTCCACTTGCACAGGCTGTTACTACAGAATGATTGGGGCCCTTAAAACCATATTTAATAGAAACATGCCCTGAAGCTAAATTAATCAACATAGCAGGTACAGAAAAAGGCGATACACGACGTGGGCCTTTTTCATCTAAAATTTGAGACGTTTCATAGACTGTTTGAAGTCCGCCAATTCCAGAACCAATCATTACCCCTGTTCGTTCAAGAGAATATTCGTCGTCTGGCGTCCAACCACTATCTTCAACAGCTTCAGCAGCTGCTGCCAAAGCGTAAAGGATAAAAGTATCAATTTTCCTCTGCTCTTTGGCATTTAGATATTTATCAGGATTAAACGCTGATTCTCCTTCAAATCCTTCTGAAACATAGGGAACAAGACCCGCAATTTGAGAGGATATATCAGAAGCATCAAAACGTTCTATTTTACGAAGCCCACTTTGACCGCCTGTAATTGCTGACCAGTTATGAGACACCCCAACACCGAGAGGTGATACCATTCCCAAACCTGTGACAACAACACGTCTCATAAGTCTTTTCTAACTCATTGAAAATTAGTCTTAATTACAGACTAATTTAGGCAACATTCTCAGAGATAAACTTAACAGCATCTCCAACAGTTTGAATCTTTTCTGCAGCATCATCTGGAATTTCGATA
>JAJFGT010000220.1 GCA_021776015.1 Alphaproteobacteria bacterium | reverse complement strand
TCGAAGAAATTAATACGGCTATGAAAACATATGCCGATGGACCTTTAAAAAATGTTTTGGCTGTTTATGATGAACCCCTTGTTTCTAGTGATTTTAATCACGACCCTCATTCGTCTATCTTTTCTTTAGAGGGCACTAAAGTCATGGATGGGACCTTGCTTCGTGTGATGAGTTGGTATGATAATGAATGGGCTTTTTCAAATCGTATGTTGGATACAGCTGCTAAAATGCATAAAGTCGGATACTAATTTTTTATACAGAAAATAAGGATATTATAAATGTCGAAATTAAATGCAGGTGTTGTCTGGGGCGATGAGTACCTTACGCTCATTAGGGCTTGTAAAGCTGGTGAGTATGCCTTGCCTGCTGTGAATGTTGTTGGAACTAATTCGATTAATGCTGTTATGGAAGCAGCGGCCAAAAATAACTCAGATGTTGTTATTCAGCTCTCGAATGGAGGTTCTCAATTTTATGCAGGAAAAGGGATAGAAGATAGCTTTACGGCCAAAGTTCTCGGTGCTGTTTCTGCTGCGCAACACGTACATCTTTTGGCTAAATATTATGGAATATGCGTTGTTCTCCATACGGACCATGCCAATAAACCTCTTATTCCTTGGATAGAGTCGATGATTAACCATAGTGAAAAATCAATTGAAGAAAATGGATACCCTATCTTTTCTTCCCACATGCTTGATTTGTCTGCAGAAGATATAGATTTTAATCTTTAAGAATCTGAACGCATTCTTAAGAGACTAGCGCCTTTAGGTATGAGTATTGAAATTGAGCTCGGTGTAACTGGAGGTGAAGAGGATGGTGTCGGCTCTGATGAAATTGATAACGATAAACTCTATACGCAGCCAAGTGATTGTCTGCAAGCCTATGAGCGACTTTCAAAGATAGGACATTTTTCTTTAGCTGCTTCTTTTGGGAATGTGCATGGTGTCTACAAACCAGGTAATGTTCAATTGCGACCTGAAATTTTGAAAAATTCTCAAGCTCTTATTAAAGAAAAATACAGCACAGGGAATAATCCTCTAGATCTTGTTTTTCATGGAGGATCGGGCTCTGAAAAAGAAAAAATTAATGAAGCTCTCCAATATGGTGTTTTTAAAATGAATATTGATACAGATACTCAGTTTGCTTTTTCAAAAGGTGTCGGTGAATATGTAGAGGCTCATCCTCAGGCATTTAAGTATCAAATTGATCCAGAAACAGGAACTCCTTATAAAAAGCAATATGACCCAAGAGCCTTTCTTCGAAAAGGAGAAGAGACGTTTATAAAACGCTTGGATGAGGCCTTTTTTGACCTGAAATCTCAAGGTAAATCATTAGCAAAATAAGCATTATGGAACTTTTGGCTGAGATCTTACTCATTCAATAGTCAATAAATCCGGATCAAAAAGAATAAATCTCTTGATTTTAACTGAGATAACGCTTAAAAAGCACTTCGAATATATAAGCATGGAGATAATTATGAAAGCCAATACACATCCTGACTACCACATGATAAATATTGTGATGACAGATGGAACAGAATACCAAACACGATCCGTATGGGGAAAAGAAGGTGATACAATGCGCCTTGATGTTGATTCAAAGTCACACCCTGCTTGGAGTGGTGGGATTGCGACAATTGTAGAAAAAGGACGTCTTTCTAAATTCGAGAAAAAATATGGTTCTTTTTTATCTGGAGCAGCTGCTGGAGATCAAAAAGAAAAGCCTAAAGAAGACGCTAAAGAAAGCGCCTAAGATTCAATAGATTCTATTTCTTTATAAAGAATAAAATATCTGGAGACGTGGCCGAGTGGCTGAAGGCGCGCCCCTGCTAAGGGTGTATAGGGTTTATAGCTCTATCGTGGGTTCGAATCCCACCGTCTCCGCCACCCTTTATAAATTTACGTTTTCTAGCTTTTTATTCTAGCTAATGAATATAAAGATATTATTTTTACCCAAATTATAATTATTATTGAGTCCTATATTTACTAAATAAAAAAAGGATTAGATTTTATCATGCCTAAGATTTCAGAAAAAACAGCGCTTCAAACAGCACAAAACTTTCAAGTTGAGGCTTCTAAATCTGGTTTTGAATGGGATAATATTGAAGATCTTTTGGAAAAGTTAAATGAAGAAATTCTAGAACTTCGTTGTGGAATAGAGAATAAGGATGATGCTAATATCGAAGAAGAGCTTGGCGATATTCTTTTCACGGCGACAAATCTTGTAAAAAACCTTGATTATGATGCGGAAACAGTTCTTAAAAAGGCAAATAATAAGTTCGAGCGCCGCTACAATGGAATGTTCGAGCTATTCAAGGTACATTATCCCCATAAATCATCAGATGAGTTAACATTCGAGGAATGGGATGCTTTATGGAAGATTCAAAAAAAGACTGAAAAATAATCAGATTAGATTTATCTCTTGGAATTGACCTAAATCTTTTTCACTGATGCGAACTTCAAAATAGGCGTAATCTTCATTATAGAGTTCTTTTAAAATATCTGCATGCTTATGAACCCATGCGATTGCTTTTCCATTACCTGCTGAAATTTTTAGTGAAACATCCCTCTTCTCTCTGGATAAAATTTCAGATATTTTTTCTAAAAGCTTTTCTGTTCCTTTTTGAGAAAGGGCTGAAGTTGGATAAATATGTGGAGGGAATGTTCTATTCTCATAATCGTCCAAACAATCAATTTTGTTCCAAACCTCTATAATACGAGGGTCATGATCATACTCAATCTTCATTTCTTTAAGAACATGAATAACATCTTGCTTCTGAGAGGCTGTGTGTTCACTGGCATAGTCACGAACATGCACAATAACATCAGCATAGGTTATTTGCTCCAATGTCGCTCTAAAGGCTTCAATGAGCTGTGTAGGGAGATTAGAAATAAATCCTACCGTATCAGACATAATTGTCATTGTGCCATCAGGAAGTTTTAAGGCACGTAGAGTAGGATCAAGTGTTGCAAAAGGAAGATCTTCAGTGAAAACATTAGAACCTGTTAGGAGGTTAAACAGGGTTGATTTTCCTGCATTTGTATAGCCGACAAGAGCAATGATGGGAAAGGGTGTTTTTTCCCGACTTTTACGTTGAAGCTCTCTATTTTGACGTACCTTTTTAAGATCTTTTTTAAGCTTTGATATTTTGTCTGCAATTAAACGGCGGTCTACTTCAATTTGTGTTTCTCCTGGCCCTCCCATAAAGCCAGCGCCTCCTCGTTGACGCTCAAGATGTGTCCATGAGCGTACAAAGCGAGAGCGCTGATAGGAAAGAGCAGCCAGTTCAACTTGTATTTTTCCTTCTTTTGTTTGTGCTCTGGCTCCAAAAATTTCAAGAATAAGGGCGGTACGGTCAATGACCTTACAGTGCCATATTTTTTCTAGATTTCGTTGCTGAATAGGAGAAAGGGCTGCATTTATAATAAGAACATCAGGGGTATGTTCTTCTATAAGGGCTAAAATATTTTGACAGACCCCTTTTCCAAAGAGATGGGCAGGAAGGGCTTTAGATAGTTTTTGGACATGCGTATGAAGGAGCTTGAGATCAATAGCTCTGACTAACCCTTGGGTCTCTTCAATGTTATTATTAAGTTGTAGGCTCTGAATAAGTTTTTGATCAGATGATATGGGCTGAACAATAAGAGCTGATTCCATATGTACAGATTCAGGCATTTAAAAAGAAATCATTCATTCAGATTTTTCTTCATGAAGAGATAAAGATTCAGAGGGCATAATTGTTGAAATAGCATGCTTATAAACAAGTTGACATGTGTTGTCTCTTCTCAATAGAAGGGAGAAATTATCAAACCATGTTACTGTTCCCTGAAGTTTAACCCCATTGACGAGAAATACTGTCACAGAAGATTTCTCTTTACGTATCGTATTTAAGAAAACGTCTTGTACGCTCTGACTCTTTTCACTCATTTTAACCTCTTCTAGGATTTTTATTGTATCTATACATGTATTCTTATAGTCAATAATAGAGTTTTTCCTCTTGAGCAACTCTTTTTATTATGAAGGGGGTATTATTGTAAGGGGGCAAACATCTCAGAAAATGTAGACATGTTTTTAAATCGTAGATTTTCTCCATTTGTTTGCCGATCACCAATAAGGCAAGAAATTGTTTCAAAAGGAAGTTTCTGAGCACAGTCAATATCTGTCTGTGAATCTCCGATGAAAAAAGCCTGTTTAATTTTTTTCAAATTCATTTGAGCTACTTTAACGGCTAAAAGAACGGGAGCAGAGTTAGGTTTATCTTTTTGAGCTTTTCCTGCACCAACGATAGATTGAAAATAGTTTTCACATCCAAAATGAGAAACTTCTTTATGTAGAAGGTCATCTCTTTTGTTACTAACGAGAAGCATGGGAATATCGTATGTCTGTACCATTTCTAGAACTTCTTGAGCTCCTTCAATAAATTCTGTCTGTTCAAGGTGATGTTCTATATAATATTTATATAAAATCTGAATGGCTTCCTCCGCTTGATCTCCGTAGAGAGATGGATAGCTATCAGCAGTTGATGCATGTGCAATTTCTTCAAATTCAGAAAGTGTCCATAGCTTTAAATTAAAAACCTCACGAACATGATTATGCGCCGCATAAATAACGGGAAAAGAATCTACAATTGTTCCATCCCAATCCCATAGAATAAGATCTGATTTTTTAAATTTGTTTATCATTTTTATAAGAACATTTCTTTAAATTTCTAAAACAACTCAATCCCTGCACTAAAAAAGCCGTCAACTTTATAAGCAAATTCACTGGGAGAAAAGATCGTTACAAAGTCCCCTGATTTAATAACAGTATCTGGCGCAGGAAAAATAAAGCTGTTTCCACGCTGAATAGAGGCAATTCTGACACCTTCAGGAAGTTTTAAATCTTTGATAGGTTTATTAATAATTTTACATGTTTCAGACGTTATGGCTTCAATAAGTTCTGATGTTCCCCATCTTAATCTATGGACGGCTTTCACCCGCCCTCGGCGGACATGATGCGTAATACGAGAAACGATAATGTCATGAGGAGAAATAACAGCATCAATATTTGTTGCGAGGAGCAAAGATGTATAGTTAGGTCTTTTTATCAATGCAATGGCTCGTTTGCAGCCCATATATTTTGCTTGTAAAGAACAGAGAGCGTTGGTTTCATCTTTATCTGTGACAGCAACCAATGTATCTGCGTTTTCAATTTCAGCTTCTTTTAAGATAGAGGGTTGTAAAGCATCCCCATGAATAACAAGTTCTTTTTCTAAGCTTTGAGCTAAATATTCTGCTCGTTCAGGAGCAGATTCAATAAGAGTAACCCGAACGTCAGCTATAGAACGAGAAAGACGTTGAGATAAAGCTAGACCGACATTCCCTCCTCCAAGAATTATAATGTTTTTTGTATCCGTAGAGTCAATACCAAGATAAGACATGATTGTTGAAATACTTTGAGATTCAACAATAAAAAATACCTCATCATTTTCCATGATTTGGCTATCTCCATTTAGGAGAATAGGTTTTCCATGTCTCAAAATGGAGACAATATTAACAAAGAAGTTTGAAAATAAAGTTCTGAGTTGTCTTAAGGGTGTATGCACAATGGGACAGGATTCCTTACAAACAACACCTAGGAAATGTAATGTATTATTGCAGACAGGAATGGCTTCCGTTGTGCCCGTAATAGAGAGCCTTTCATAAACTGAGTTTGCGACTTCAATTTCTGGAGAAATAACCATATCAATGGGCATATGATCGCGACTAAATAGATTGTTCCATGCCGGGTCTAAATAGTCTTGATTGGAGATACGGGCTATTTTTTTGGGAGTATCGAATAATGAATGTGCAATCTGACAGGCTACCATATTTCTTTCATCATAAGGACTCACGGCAATCAATATATCGGCTTCTGCAATCCCTGCTTTTGCAAGAACCTCAGGACTTGAATAATGCCCAACAATTCCATTTACGTCTAACTCTCTCGAGGCATGTTCAATCAGATTGGGGTTAGGATCAACAAGTGTGATATCATTAGCATCTCTTGATAGATAGGCCGCTACGTTATATCCTACATGCCCTGCTCCTGAAATCACAATGCGCATTTTTTTAGATTCCTTCTCTTTGTTTTGCTAATGGAGGTTGTTGTTTTATATCTTTTGGCTCATCTTTATTGTGAGAGGTCTGTAACCCAAGAGAGTTTAATTTTCTGTGAAGTGCTGATCGTTCCATTCCTATAAAGGCCGAGGTTTTCGATATATTATATCCAAATCTTTCTAGTTGTTCTTGAAGGTAAAGTGTTTCAAATTTTTCACGAGCATCCTTTAAAGAGACGATTAAACAATCTTCTATAAAATCGTTGTCTTCTTCTTTTTTATGAGAGCTAATGTTTTTCTCAGAAAGGTATGGCGGGAGATCTTGAGCATTAATGATATTTTTCTTTTCCAATCCAATGATTTTGAACCATTCTACAAAATTTTTAAGCTGTTTTATATTCCCTGGCCAAGCATAGTTTTTTAAAAGATTTAAAGCTTCCTCTGTGAATAGATGTGAAATATCACTCTCTCCTTCTCCTAAATCTTTATAAAAAGAATTAATTAAGAGAGGAATGTCTTCTTTTCTTTCATGAAGCAAAGGAATCTTTATGGGGAGAACATTTAAAAGATAAAAGAGATCTTTTAAAAATCGACCCTCACTAATTTCTTTAAGCATATCACAATCATATGTTCCTATAAGACGAACATTTAATTTTTTTTGATTTCCTTCTAAGTCACAGAAGAGTCCATTTTTCTCTAAAAATGTGAGAATTCTTCTTTGAATAGGGAGTGGGATGTTTGAGATTCTATCTAAAATCAGTGTCCCATCCTGTGCTTGCTCAAGGAGACCTATGGGTGTTTGAGATTGATTTTGACCAAATAATTGAGTTTCAATTTCTTCTAGAGTTGAATGGGTATGGCCAAAATTTAGAATAAGACAGGGTTTTTCTGCACGAGTAGAATTTTGATGGATAAATTTTGCAGCTGTTTTTTTGCCTGTTCCTGACTCCCCATAGATAAGAACAGGGTTTTTAGAATGAGAGGTTTTAAGGAGTATGTTTTTAAATGTTTTGAAAACAGGTGTTTCTCCCGCGAGGTCCATGAGAAGAGAGGTCTTCATGAATTCTTGATCTTTTAGACTCTTATTTTCATTTTTCAAATTATAATATTCAATGGCACGTTGAACGATAACAAGTAATCTATCTGTCTTGAAGGGCTTTTCTATGAAATCATAGGCGCCTTTTTTAATAGCTTGAACAGCTGTTTCTACAGTGCTGTGTCCGCTCATCATGATAATAGGAATTAAGGGATTAATTTCTAAACATTGACCCATTAATTGGATACCATCATCCGAGCTATCATGAAGCCATACATCTAAAATACATGCATTAAAAGATTGTTCTTTAAACATTTTTAAAGCAGAAGTCATATTTGTACTATACTGAACAGTGTAGCCTTCATCTTGTAGAATACCCTGAATAAGCTTACAGATGTCTTCTTCATCATCCACAATGAGGATGTTCTGTGTTGTACTGTTTATTGAGTGACTCATGGGGTTCTTCATATTATTCTTTATTCGTCTAATTTTCTTTTATCATCTTTGGTATAAAAAGAGGGAAAAATCAAGCTTACAATGGCACCATCAAGCTCTTCCCAATCTTTTATATCAGGCATCCATGGGAGTGAACCCAATCTAATTTCACCAGAATGTTCCGCCATAATTTTCTTTACAATGGCAAGTCCAAGGCCTGTTCCATTTTTTTTCTGTGTTACATAAGGATCTAAAAGGGTTTCGATGTCTTTACTTAAAGGAAATCCAGCCCCAGAATCGTGAACAATTAAAAAGATATGCTCTTCATGCTTATGAAGCCAGACATCAATTTTCTTTTTACTATCTTTCTGATTGGATGTAACCGCATCGAGAGAGTTTTGTAGAAGATTTATAAAGGCCTGACGTATTAATTGCTCATCAATATACGCATAAACAGGAGGCTTTCTTTTTAGAAGACCTCGTAAGTCAATTTTAATATTAGGATCGATTTGACGATGGAGAATTACACATTGCTGAATAAGTTCACTCAAATTTGTTTTGCTTATTTTAGCCTCAGGCATGCGAGCAAAAGAGGAAAATTCTGAAACCATTGCCCCTATATCATCGACGTGCCGAGAAATTGTTTCAATGCATGTCTCAAAAATATTTCGATCTTTTTCAGGAATATCTTTAGAAAATTTCTTACGAATACGATCAGCTGAAAGCTGAATAGGCGTTAAAGGATTTTTGATTTCATGGGCGATGCGTCTAGCCACATCTGACCAAGCAGCGCTTCTTTGTGCTGATTTTAAGTTTGTAATATCATCAAAAGTGATGATAGCGCCGACAGTTTTTCCATCTATCATTTCCGGTATAGCACGTAAGAAAAGATCTTTTCTGTTTGCTTTTTCAATCAAAGAAGGGATTTCAAGCTCAATTTTACTGTTTTTTTCTTCTTCATCGGAGAGGATTGTTTCTAGAAGAGATGTAATTTCAGGGAGAATATCAGAAATTTTTTGTCCTATGAGGCTTTGCTTATCCTCCCAATTTAAAATAGCTTTAGCCGACGCATTATAGAGTTGAATATATCCCATATAATCAACACTCAAAATACCAGAGGATGTTCCAGCAAGGACAGTTTCTGTAAAAATGCGACGCTCATCTAATTCTTTGTTTGCTGAGATGAGTTCGTGGCGCTGTTTTGAAAGCTGTGCAGTCATTTCATTATAAGCTTTTGTTAAAAGATCTAGCTCAGAGACGCCTGCTTTTTCTTTGATTTCTAGAGTTAGATCTCCAGAGCTCACTCGATTTGATGCTTCAATAAGACGATCAATAGGAGAAATGAATTTTTGAGCAATTTTTAAAGCAAACCAAATAGAGAGCAAAACAAGAAAAACAGAGAGCACAATATAAATAAAAATAAGTGTAACTCTTATTTGAGCGGATTGGTCTTCTAGTGATGTGTATTTTTCAGAGGCCACACGAGTTTGCTGGACACGAGAGAGGACTGTGGCATCAACAGGTCGCTCAACAAGAAGAAAGCTATTGTCAAAGCGATTAAGTTTCACAAGGGCACGGACTCGATCATCATCATGATTGGTTAGCATAACAACTTCACCGTTTTGAGCCGCATCTATTGCATGGTTAGGAACAGAAGATATCTTCGTTGTCTTTAACCCAGAATGGACAAGTATTTGCTGATTATCTCCAATAATTAAAGCATCTGATAGGTTTCTATAGAAAACTTGTGTGTCTATCATCTTCTTTAGAACAAGGTTACTGTCAGAAAGGACATCATATTGACGATCCAAATCATTTGCCATGGCAAGAATATCTGCTCGAATGGTGTTTTGATGTTCAGCTAGGTAGGATTCTGCGATTGTGTTGGATTCAACAATCGCCGTTTTAATTTGTTCACTGAACCATGTCTGTAACCCATAATGAAAAAAGAAAATTGAGAAAAAAGCCATAAAAGCAGCAGGAAAAAGGCTTACAATACTGAATAAAAAGACAAGCTTCATATGAAGCCCAGACGTTGATATATCTTTCTTTTGAGTATGAAATATTAAAAAGATACGTCGGCTAAGAAGAAGAACTATACACAAAAAGATAATAAGATCGCATTTTAGAAGCTCAGATGTGCTTAAAAAACGAAAAAGATCAATAAAGGAAAGATACGTTAAAACAACGAAAATAAATCCCAAAAGAAAGAGCATTGTGATAAGAATGCCATCGATGGATTTTCGTGTGACTAATGCAAATGGTTTTTCTGCTATTGAAGATATGAACATAATGGTTTATCGATACATGATCTTTTTCAAAAAAGAAAGTTTTTCAAAGCTAAATCCCCTTATTAGACACCTTTATAAAAGATGCATAAAATAAAAACCTTTCTTTAAAACAAAGCAACAGAACGAAATAATGTTCTGAAAACCCTTAAAAAAAATGATCCTGCTATTATTCTAGCAACATGGTTTGGTTCTGGGTACATTTTTCCAGCTCCGGGATTCTGGGGAACGTTAGCCTCCCTTCCCCTTGGAATTTTTTTGTTAGTCTTGGCTTCTCCACTCACTCTTGCTGTTGTTACAATTTTTATTTTTTTCTTGGGGCTTTGGGCGGCACATAAATTTGAAACACAATCTCAAAGTCATGATTCTAGCATGATTGTTATTGATGAAACGGCAGGTATCCTTCTTACTCTTTTGTTTGCCTCTCCTAATGGAGTATCTATTCTTTTAGCTTTTATTCTTTTTCGTATTTTTGACACCTTAAAGCCATGGCCAATATCTTATTTAGATAAAAAGATAGGGGGTGCTTTTGGTGTTATGATCGACGATATTTTGGCAGGTTTATTAGCAGGTCTGTGCTTACTTGGATTAAAAGTATATGGAGGTATTGGCTAAGTGTTAGTCTCGGAACCATATCACCCAAAAATTATTTTATTGTTTATCCTTATCACAGGATGTATGGCATTTATTATTCCCAAGACGTTAGGCACTCTCTTTCCCGTTTTATCCATCTTGCTTTTCTTAAGTTTGTTTAAAATAAAGAGAGAGAGTTTTGTAAATCCAGTTTTTTTCTTTTGTAGTCTTATTGGGTTTTTATCAATTCTAAGTCTTTTCTGGTCTGCTAATATTGATCTTAGTTTGGAGCGTGTCTGGAAGGTGAGTATCGTTTTACTTGGAGGCGTTTCCTTCTATTGTCTGGTGAACAGAATTCATGGTACCGAAAAACAATTTTCAAGCTACCTAACAGATAAGATTCTTATAGGAATTATAGCTCTGATTATATCTGCCAGTATTCTGTTTATGTGTGAAATGTTTACAGATGGTGCTATTTATAGATTTATAAATCCTCATATTATATACGAAGAGGATGGATATTCACTCAGTCGCTATAACCGACACATTTATTTCCTGTATTTAATATTTGCCCCGCTTGGGTTTTATTTACTTAAACAGAAGAAGTATGTTTACTTTATATTTTTGATGATAGGGAGTATTCCCCCTTTTATATTGAGTGATAGTCAAACTGTGGATCTTGCTCTTATTGCTTTTCTCCTATCATTTGGGCTTATTTTTTCTTTGCGCCGTTATATGAAATACATGAGATGGATTATACCTGCTTGTGGAGCAGCATTATTTATAGCTCTACCATTTATGTGTTTAGCGCTTTTTGATCAGGAAACCTATCTCCCAACACATTTTGCTCTTCAACTGATAGAAAATTTAAATAAAAGCTCCCCTCTTCAACAGCTTGAACTATGGAACCAA
>JAJFGT010000219.1 GCA_021776015.1 Alphaproteobacteria bacterium | reverse complement strand
TGGGATGAAAATGGAGCCTTTGCCCCTCTGCATAAACTAAATCCTGTGCGTATAGAGTTCATTAGAGATAGAATCCTTAATCACTTTCAAATTTCACCTTCTGATAATGTGAGAAACGCCCTCAAAAATTTAGATATTCTTGATGTCGGTTGTGGTGGAGGTCTTGTTTGTGAACCCCTCTCCCGTTTGGGTGCTGATGTCACAGGGATTGATGCAGATTCTCAAGCAATCAATGTTGCAGCAGAACACGCTGAGGCACAAAATTTATCTATAAACTATCAGGTCACAACGTCTGAACAGCTCGCAGTAGAAAAGAAAAAATATGATGTTGTGTGTGCTCTTGAAATATTAGAACATGTTGAAGATCCTGAATTTTTTATTAAAACATGTGTCGATTGCATGAAAGAAAATGGGGTGCTTATCCTTTCAACTCTCAATCGAACGCCTCAGTCTTACCTGCTAGGAATTATTGCAGCTGAACATATTCTTCGGTGGGTTCCCAAAGGAACGCATCACTGGTCACAATTTATAAAACCAAGTGAACTCCACCGTTATTTGGCAAAAGAAAACCTCTTTATCAATGAAATAAAAGGATTAAATTACAATCTAATAAAGCAAGAGTTTAATATTTCAGATAAAGACATATCAAATAATTACATTTTATCTGCACGGCGCCATACTTCTTGATTATAAATCATTATAAATTACCTCTAGGCAAATGTCTTTGAAGGCATTATCCTATCCGCATTGAGCCCCTATCAAATATGGAGTTATTAGCCTAATGAAGATTCTTGTTCCTGTAAAACGTGTTATTGATTTTAATGTTAAAGTGCGTGTGAAATCTGATGAAAGCGGTGTTGAACTGTCTAACGTCAAAATGTCGATGAACCCCTTTGATGAGATTGCTATTGAAGAAGCCATGCGCCTTAAAGAGTCAGGTGGAGCTTCTGAAGTTGTTGTTGTTGTGAGTATTGGCTCTGATAAGGCCCAAGAAACACTTCGGACAGCCATGGCGATTGGAGCAGATCGTGGGATTCTTGTAAAAACGGATTTGGCGACAGATTTGGGGGGTGTTGAGCCATTGACTGTGGCCAAAACTCTGAAAGCGATTATAGAGAAAGAGGCCCCTGATCTTGTTATTATGGGCAAGCAATCTATTGACGATGACTCTAATCAGACGGGTCAAATGTTGGCTGCTCTTTTGAATTGGGGACAAGCAACTTTTGCGTCTAAGCTTGAAATGAAAGAAGGAACAGCAATTGTTACACGTGAGATTGATGGTGGATTAGAAACGCTCTCTGTTCAAACACCTGCGATCATTACAACAGATTTACGCTTGAATGAGCCTCGTTATGCCTCCCTCCCCAACATTATGAAGGCAAAAAAGAAACCTCTGGAAGAGACAACGTTTGATGATTGGGGCATTACACCTTCCTCTCGTCTTAAAGTAATTAAAGTTAGCGAACCTAAAAAACGTGAAGCTGGGATCAAAGTTGATAGTGTAGATATGCTAATCGATAAGCTTAGAAATGAAGCTAAAGTTATATAAAAACCGTATGAAAAATAAGGAATCAGAATTATGAGCATTCTTGTAATTGCAGAGCATGACAATACAAACATTAAATCTGCCACACTCAATACCATTGCAGCGGCGAAAGATATTGGCGATGATATCACACTCCTGATTGCGGGACATAATTGTGGAGACCTTGCAAGCTCTGCCTCTCAAATTGATGGTGTTCAAAAAGTTCTTAAGGCTGATGCACCCCATTTTGAAAATATGTTAGCTGAAAATCTTACAAATCTTATTATGGCACAGGCTCAAAATTATTCTCATATTTTGGCACCATCCAGTACATTTGGAAAAAATATAATGCCTCGTGTTGCCGCTCTTCTAGATGTGCAGCAAATTTCGGATGTAATCGCCATAGATAGTAAAAATACTTTTAAGCGTCCTGTCTATGGAGGGCAAGCGATTGCAACTGTAGAAAGTATGGATTCAATTAAGGTTCTGACTATCCGTTCGACAGGGTTTGATGCTGTTTCAGTAGAAGGAGGAACGGCAACTATCCAAGACATAGACGTACCCGCAGAAACAAATCTATCTACTTTTATATCACGGGAAGAATCAAAATCAGAACGCCCCGAGCTTGGTTCTGCAAAGATCGTTGTTTCGGGAGGTCGTGGTGTCGGCTCATCCGAAGATTTTAAACTCATAGAATCTTTTGCTGATAAGCTTCAGGCCGCTATTGGTGCATCTCGTGCAGCCGTAGATGCTGGTTTTGTCCCTAATGATTATCAGGTGGGACAAACAGGAAAGATTGTGGCGCCTGACCTTTATATCGCTGTAGGTATTTCTGGGGCTATTCAACATTTAGCAGGTATGAAGGACTCTAAAGTTATCGTTGCTATCAATAAGGATGAAGATGCCCCTATTTTTCAAGTTGCTGATTATGGACTTGTTGCAGACCTTTTTGATGCCGTTCCTGAAATGATTGAAAAACTCTAGTCTGATTCTTTTTCTTTAAGAGAAGAGAGTGAGAAAGCTCGACCTTTTGTCGTCTTATCCATATTTGTATTTTCTGTATTTGTGTTATCCATATTTGTTTTATCAAGCGTTGCATTGGATAAATCGGCGCCACGAAGATCACAGTTGGATAAATTAGCATGGGAGAGATCTGCTCCTCTAAAGGAAACGTTTCGAAGATCTGATCCACTAAAATCAACATAGCGTAAAACAGCCTTGTCAAAAATACAGGGCGCGAATTTTTGAAAGGCCCCTGCTCCAAACATTAAAGATGAACAATTTGTATTCTTGAGTATAGAATGACTAAGTCTTGCCCCTGTCAAATTAGCGCCTCGTAGATCCGATTCTTCCATATCACAGCGTCGTAGATCGCTTCCCATGAGGTTGGCACTTTGTAGTTGTGCACGGTAAAAATTTACTCCGAAAAAGATTGTTTTTGTTGCTTTAAGTGCGGTGAGTTGTAATCCTTTTAAGGATTTAAGGTCCCGGAGATCGTATCCTGAAATATTCAGCTGTTCGCCCTCTTCGCCTGATGTTTTAACCCAGAGAGTGTGGGATTCAATAAGTTTTTCAAGAGAATCTTCCAAATCAGAGAGTGGTTTTCCAACATTTTCATCTGTAATAGATTCTGTGAAATCAACGCCTTTATCTCTGTCTTTAATTTGATTGAGATCCACATTTGAGAAAATAGCTTGAGAAAGTGTTGCTCCTAAAAATTGAACGTTTTTGACATCTGCCCCTGATAAATCAGCACCGTCAAGCATCGCCCCTCTAAAATCTGCATCTTCCATATTTGCTCCAGAGAGAATAGCATCTGAAAAATCAGTTTTATTAGCAAGAGATCCTGATAAGCGTGCTCCTGATAAATTTGCACCTCTGAAATTTACAGCAGAGGAATCTTCTTCTCCAGATGCATTCATAAGCCCGCCTTCTCGTAGATCTGCTTTTTCAAGATCAGTGCCTTCGAGATCAGCGCCTTCAATCGTTGATCCTCGTAAATCTGCTCGCGAAAAATTAGCATCATTCAAATTTGAAAAACTGAGATCACAAGCATAAAGGGTGGCTGTTTGAAAATTCGCTCCTGATAAATCCATTTCTTGCATATGGACGTCTATAAAATCAATATTCTTCATATTTTGATTCTTTAAAGACAATCCAGAGAGATCCATATGTTTAAGGGATGCTCGTCGCCCACCAATACGCCCTTCTAAAAATCTTTGGTGAAGGCTTACAAGGGCATCAAGTTGAGGTTGAGATAGTTTTTCAAGGGTACGTTTAGATAGAGCGGGTTTTGACATTTATTATCCTATAAATATAAGATTAGAAGAAAGTGAATATCTTACAGAGGTTTATTATGCTGGAAAAAAGTTAAAAATTTAAGTGCAAAAAATAAAAAATAATTGCATGATAAGCTTATGAAATGTAACACGTGCTCTTTGGTTGTTTTGATTGTCGCCTCTTTATTTATTTTGCAGGCCTGTGGCATAAAGCCACACAATGTTATTCCTGCTGAAGAAACAGAGTTTCCTAGGCAATATCCCTCAAACTCATAAATATTTTCTTTTTTCTATACTTAATCTTTGGGAGGTAGAAAAGAGAGCTTGATAGAACTAGTTTCTTCTTGAATTGAGGACGTAACTTGAATGTCATAGTTAAGCTCTATAGATTCCTCTCCCTCTAGCCTTTTAGACTTAAGAGAGAAAACTCCTTTATCTAGAATTTCATCCTCTTTTGACTGAAAGCTTAATTCAATCATAGGAATGGTAGAGCTTTCTTTCAATAGATTGATAACAACACCACTAATCTTAAGTTTTGTGCCTTCCCATGTGGTTTCTATGCGATCAAAGACAAGTCCTTCTCCAGGAGTTTCAACTTTCATTCCTATGGCAGTATAGAAGGATTTTGAGAAAGGTACCTGTTCAATGATTGTTTCTTTGAGAATCATTATTCCTGTACAAAAAAGGGCAAAGAGGCATAAAGCAGCAAGAGCTCCAGTGACGTGTCCTTGTTGTGTTTTTGAAGAATCGGTTTCATGGGAATCATAGTGATATTGAGGTTGTGTAGATGTTCTTCGAGGAGGTTTTTTTTCTTCTTCATCTGAATCAGAAGCATAGGCGACTTGAATAGATTCTTTTTCTTGTATTGATTCGCCTTCAAGTGTCTCTTCTATAGCGTTTAGCCTCTCCTCAATTTGATCAAAATCATCAGAGGGGTCTGTTCCTTCTGCCTCAT
Organism: Alphaproteobacteria bacterium; assembly: GCA_021776015.1. GTDB lineage: Bacteria > Pseudomonadota > Alphaproteobacteria > Micavibrionales > Micavibrionaceae > UBA1850. Next base: position 661 of record JAJFGT010000219.1, on the reverse strand, counting down.
TGAGAATATCTTTAAAAGTAACGCCGTTATAAAACCATTTGTATTCACAGGCTGTACAACGCATCATCCGTCCTTCGACAGAAATTACTTCTGCTTTAATATTATATCGGCATGTACAGTCTGGACAAATAACAATCATGACTTCATTCTACCTATATAATCTTGTATGTATAGTTTGGCAGAAGAAGATGCGCACAAGAAGAGTACCAAAATGAACAAAGAAGATAATAAATATGATTTCATTTGATGAAGTTGGCTTGAGATATGGGCATCAACAAGAGGTTTTTTCTGGTGTAAGCTTTACGCTTTCACAGGGTGGATTCTATTATTTGTCAGGGCCTAGTGGGGCAGGAAAAACATCCCTTATTAAACTTTTAAGTTTAGCTCAACGCCCTACTCGTGGTTTTATTCGTATGTTTGGGCACATGATTGAACACCATGATAGAAAAAGTCTTGTGAGTGCCCGACGGAAAATTGGAGTCGTTTTTCAAGATTTTCGTCTTTTAAATCATTTGAGTGTTTTTGAAAATGTCGCGCTTCCTCTTCGAATTAAAGGCACCTCTCCCAAGGTTATTCAGCAAAATGTTGAAGAACTTCTTGATTGGGTAGGTTTAGGGGAGCGTATTGATTATCGCCCCCTTATGCTTTCTGGAGGAGAGCA
>JAJFGT010000218.1 GCA_021776015.1 Alphaproteobacteria bacterium | reverse complement strand
ACAAGCCTGTAAAGCTCTTCGAGAAGAAGGATATCGTATTATTTTAGTGAATTCTAACCCTGCCACTATTATGACCGATCCTGATTTGGCCGATGCCACCTATATCGAACCCATTACACCTGAAATTGTCGCCAAAATTCTTGAGAAAGAACGCCCTGATGCGCTTCTTCCCACAATGGGAGGGCAAACAGCTCTCAACACTGCTTTAGCTCTAGATAAGAATGGAACACTTACACGTCTTGGCATTGAAATGATTGGCGCGAGCAAAGATGCCATCGAAAAAGCAGAAGATCGTAATAAATTTAGAAACTGCATGGACGAACTTGGGCTTGATTCTCCCATTAGTTCCATTGCCCACAATATGCAAGAAGCCATTAACGCTCTTGAATATACAAAACTGCCTGCCATTATCCGTCCCTCCTTTACTCTAGGCGGAACAGGTGGAGGAATTGCCTATAACCGTGACGAATTTGAGAGCATTGTTAAAGAAGGGCTTGACGCCTCCCCCACAACTGAAATCCTTGTCGAAGAATGCCTCTTGGGTTGGAAAGAATATGAGATGGAGGTTGTTCGAGACAAAAATGATAACGCCATTATTATTTGCTCGATCGAAAACATAGACCCTATGGGTGTTCATACAGGTGACTCTATCACTGTTGCCCCTGCCCTTACATTGACAGATAAAGAATATCAAATCATGAGAAATGCTTCCCTTGATATCTTACGGATCATTGGCGTAGAGACAGGAGGATCAAACTGTCAATTTGCCATCCATCCAGAAACGGGGCGTATGATTGTCATTGAGATGAATCCTCGTGTTAGTCGCTCTTCTGCTCTTGCCTCTAAAGCCACGGGATTTCCTATTGCAAAAATTGCGGCAAAGCTTGCTGTAGGCTATACTCTTGATGAATTATCTAACGAGATCACAGGTGGAAAAACACCGGCATCTTTTGAGCCGACCATTGACTATGTCGTTACAAAAATTCCCCGATTTGCCTTTGAAAAATTTTCTGGGGCAGATAACAACCTCTCTACAGCTATGAAATCTGTTGGAGAAGTTATGGCCATTGGGCGGAATTTTGAAGAATCCATTCAAAAAGCACTCCGTTCTCTTGAGAAAGACTTAACAGGCTTTGATGAAATATCTATCGGAGACCCTTCAAAAGAACAAAAAACGCCTCACCCAGATCAAATTCGAGCGGCTTTATCTAAAGCCACACCCCAGCGCATTCTCTATATTGCACAAGCCATGCGCCTTGGTTTTAGCCTTGATGACATTCATGCTATTACAAAATATGACCCTTGGATTCTAGAACGCATACAAAACATTGTAAATGTAGAAAACTCTATCAAGAAAGATGGTCTCCCAACGACTCCAGAAGATTGGATGGGTGTCAAACGACTTGGTCTTTCAGATGCTCGATTGGCAGATATAGTACATGTTAGTGAAAGCAAAGTTCGAAAAGCACGAACTTCTCATTCGATACGCCCTGTATACAAACGTGTTGATACATGTTCTGCTGAGATCCCTTCCCTCACACCTTATATGTACAGCACATATGAAGGTAATGGACTGACACCAGCCAGAAGTGAAATCAATAGCACAGAGAAAGAAAAGATTGTTATTCTCGGTGGTGGGCCCAACCGTATTGGACAAGGCATTGAGTTTGATTATTGCTGTGTTCATGCCGCCTATGCCCTCAAAGAAGCAGGATATGAAACCATTATAGTCAATTGTAATCCTGAGACAGTATCTACAGATCCTGACACCGCCAATCGACTCTATTTTGAACCTCTTACTGAAGAAGATGTGCTTGAACTTATTCATGCAGAAAACCAACATGGCAAAATCAAAGGCATCATCGTTCAACTAGGAGGACAAACCCCCTTAAAGCTTGCGAATCGACTCCAATTAGAAGGTCTACCTATCTTAGGAACAAGTCCTGATGCCATTGATCTTGCGGAAGATCGTGAACGCTTTCAAAAACTTGTTAAGAAATTGAAACTTCGCCAACCTCCTAATGCCTTAGCCTATTCAGCAGAAGAAGCTATGGAACAAGCGAGAGAACTTGGGTTCCCTCTTGTTATTCGCCCCTCCTATGTCCTCGGTGGAACAGGAATGGAGATTGTGCATGATATGAAAACACTTGAAAAATATGTTCACACGGCTGTTAAAGTCTCTGGGAAAAGCCCTATTCTCCTAGACCGCTACCTCAAAGAAGCCATTGAAATAGATGTTGATGCGATCTGTGATGGCAAAGACGTCTATGTCGCAGGTATTATGGAGCATATTGAAGAGGCTGGCATTCATTCAGGAGACAGCGCGTGTGTAATACCTCCTCATTCCCTTCCCTATAAAACCGTTCGCGAACTGGAAAAACAAACTGAAAAACTAGCAATAGCCCTCAAAGTTAAAGGTCTTATGAATGTTCAATTTGCGTGTAAACACAATCAAACAACAGGGGAATACGATATACATTTGATAGAAGTTAACCCTCGAGCCTCTCGAACAGTGCCCTTTCTTGCTAAAGCCACGGGTGTTCCTATTGCAAAAATTGCTGCACGAATCATGGCGGGAGAAAAACTCTCAAGCTTTAGGGATCAAGGCATTCTAAAAGGCATGAGTGGAGATCATGTTGCTGTCAAAGCCCCCGTCTTTCCTTTCAATCGTTTCCATGGGGTGGACCCTCTCTTAGGGCCTGAAATGAAATCAACAGGCGAAGTCATGGGTCTGGATAAAGATGTTGCACAAGCTTTCCTTAAATCACAGATAGGGGCTGGGACATTTCTTCCTACAAAAGGAACTGTTTTTCTCTCTGTAAAAGATAGCGATAAGAACACTATTACAGACATTGCCCGTGAATTAATTGATATGGAATTTAAAATCATTGCAACAGGTGGAACATGCTCCCATCTTCACAATGCTGGATTGGACGTCACACGGATCAATAAAGTCATGGAAGGACAGCCACATATTGTTGATGCTATGATCAATGGTGATGTAGACTTTATGATTAATACAACCAAAGGGCCTCAAGCTTTAGCGGATTCAATGAGTATCCGTCGCAGTGCCTTAATGCATAAAATCCCTTACTACACACTTATATCTGCTGCTAAAGCTGGCGTTCAGGCTATTCGCACTCAAAAATCAAAGGAACTTGATGTCACCCCTCTTCAACAGTATTTTGAAGAGAGAGAAGAAATCGAAGAAGTAGAACAAGCTGTAGCAATATAAGACGTCTACATTAAAAGCTCTTACCTGAAAAATCACAGCCATTAACGTGATCATTGACTAGCCCCATTGCCTGCATAAAAGCATAGGCTGTCGTGGGTCCTACAAATTTAAATCCTCTCTGCTTTAGATCTTTTGAAAGAGCCTTTGATTCTTCTGTTATAGAAAGCGTTTTCAAACTCTCATAAGATAAAAGCGTTCCACGAGACGCTGGTTGAAATTGTTTTATATAGAGGGAGAAAGACCCTTCTTGAGCAATCAATTCTTTAACTCTCTGAGCATTATGAATGGTTGCTTCTATTTTTCCTCGATGACGAATAATCCCCTCATCTTGAAGGAGCCGTTCAATATCTTTTTCAGTAAATTCTGAAATAACTTTAAAATCAAACCGTTGAAAGGCTTTTCTAAAGCTCTCACGTTTACGCAAAATTGTAAGCCAGCTTAATCCAGCCTGAAACCCTTCGAGACATATTTTTTCAAATAGAACATAATCATCGTGCACGGGGCGCCCCCATTCGTGATCATGATAAGACATATACAAAGGATCATCTCCACACCACCAACAGCGCTCTTTACCATCAATCCCTTTATTGAGTCCTTCCAACATGATCACGTCTTAACGAATAAAGTCTGTAAGACTTAATCGAAGAATTCGTGCTGTTGTTGCATAAGAGGCCTCTAACTGTGTTTCAAACTGAGTCAACCGTACAGAGGCTTCTGCTAAATCAACATCTTCAAGTGTTGAAATAATATCCTTTAGGAGTGCCGCTTCATCTCCGTTATTGGTAATTTGAGATTCAATAAGCGTTGCTTTGGAAGAAATATCTGTTCTACGCGTTGCAATATCATCAATGGCAGAATTAACTAAAGCATGTGCCTCCGTAACAGCCGCCGGATTAGAGGGATTATTCGCAACCAAATTCATCGCACGGAAAAGCTGTTCAAATCCAATATCATCGGCGGTCACACCATAATTAACTGTGTAACCATCAGCTATCGTTGCTAATTGTTGCGTATTATCCCCTTGATAATACCCTGTATTAGCAACAGAGGGAACAATTTGTGGCGTATAGAGTGGATCTGTTAAATCCACAGGAGGGATATCAAGATGATTCCCCGAAAAAAGGAAGCGCCCTCCTAGATTAGCATTCAAAAGAGAACTTAATGATTCTTCAGAGTTACTTGCAATAGCTTGTAAACTTGGTGGATTCAAGAAAGGCCCACTCAAATTTTGTGTCAATGTTTGTAAAAAATTATTTGCAAGATCAAGCATCGCTCCCATACCGCTAAACATATGGTTAATCCGTGCCAATGCTGTTTCTGCTACAATATTTTGTGTGTCCAAACGAACAAGATCACTTTCTGAATTAAGCAATCTTTGAACATCACGACTAACTCCTTTTAAACTAACACTTTTTTTACCTGATGCTATTTGAAGCTGAACATCATGAGCTTCTCTTTGAACACGCAAATTCTCAGAATTCAATCGATTACTAAATGTAAAGGTTGAAAGTCTGCTTACAATTGTCATGATCTTATCCTTTCTTTTTAATTACCTTATCACTTTTATACTAACGAACTGTTGCTATTAACTCTTCCAACAATCCTTTAATAACAGCAATGACTTGAGCCGATGCTTGATAATGGCTTTCCATTTCGAGAAGAACTCCCATTTCTTCATCCACATTCACACCGGTTGTATTGTTCATAAAATCAACTTCTTGCTGACGGACAACATCTGCTGCGTCAAATTCATCTTGTGCAATAGATCCCTTCAATGCTGCTCGAGACATAACGCTTTCAGCATAGGTTCTAAGGGAAACATTTTGAGCTGAAAAATCTCCTGCAGCATTAAAAGAAATCGACCTATCAAGGGCTGTTGATAGACTAGCTGAAACAGATGAGTCCCCTAGGCTAATTCCAATATCACCGACAGCGAGTGTTGCACTTGCGGAAAGTTCTCCTAATGCTAGGTGATCACTATTTGCCAATAAATAATCTGCAACTCTAATATCTTCCGCTCCAAGTCCTGTAAATAGGTTATTCAGCCCAAAAAAGTGAGAAAAACCTCTATTATTAGCCCCAACATCACTGCTCATCTCATTAATAGAAACTCCCAATGTTGGATCAATAGACGTAACGATCAATTCTCCATCTACAGATAAAGAGGCTGTTATACCAGGCAAACCATTTAATGCCGTTGCAACAGCTCCTACAGTTCCATAGGCTGCTAAATTAAGGTCCGTAAAACTTTGAACAACACCAGCATTATTCGTAATAGCAACTCGTACATTCCCTGTTCCAGCGAAAGGATCAGCTGCGGCAAATCCCATTTCTCCAACAAGTTCATTTCGTGATGGACGAGAGGCCCGTGTATTCAAAGCAGCATTCAAAGTATCTCGTAAAACAGATGCAAATTCATTAAATTTTTCTTGCTCTTCAACCAATGAAACATCCCGTAGTTCTATAAGGCCGCCTAAACGTCCCCCTTTAATGCTAGTCGTAATATCAACCCCGTTCAATTCAATTGGGTTTATACCTGATGGGTACGTCACACTCCCTACCAATGTTGAGACAGGATCAAATGATAGAGGAAGATCTCTGAGGAGCAACATCGGCTGTCCTCCTGGATGATAAATTTGGACACGATCTCTACTATCAAAATAATAAGTAAAATCTATTTCCTCTGCTAATTTTTGAAGCTCTGCTCCTTGTTTATCCTCAAAATCAGCCAATGCTGCTGAATTACTTGGCGCTGTTCTGATAATTTTTTCATTAATATCATTCAAATTTGTCAAAGCTTGGTTAATACGATCAACCGTTTTATCTATATCAATTTCAACTTCTGTTCTTTGAGACTGAATAGTATTCGACATATCCCTTAAATAAAGAGCTATAACTTCTGCATCCGAAACAGTTTGTTCTTTTTGCACACGATTTTCAGGACCAATTGTTAATAAATCCAAATGTGAAAAGAAATCATTTAGCGTACTTGTAAGAGAAAAATCAGAGGGGATACTTCCCGTCCTACGAACATAAATATCTAAAAATTCGGAAACAACAGCCTTCTTTCCAACATTGATCGTATCACTGACAACACCTTCCAAAAGAAACTTATTAAGTGATCCAAAAATAGTTCCCCCAATAGGAACAGATCCAAAGTTACCTGTAATATAATCAGATTCAAAAGTTTTTCGGGTATATCCAGGACGATCTGCATTCGTTATATTCTGTGATGCTATTTTAATATGCTCTTCTGTAGACTGAAGACCACGAAGAGAAACATGCAATCCATTTAAAAGAGATAATGTCATGCCATTCCCTCCTTATTGGATTCATACAGATCATTAAATTGCTCTATTTTGTGATCAGAATAAGAGACTGAACGTGTTTTCAATGCATCCAAATGATGAGCTGTATTAACTTTTAACTCCCTTTGCACCTGACGCAACAGAATGAGACAATGAGCAACATCAGAATCAGATTTTTCTTGAGATAAACTCTCTGCCCGCTCTTCAAGATCCCTAAGCATTATCATTTTTTGAAGATAGAGCCCCCGCAATGTTAATTGCCCCTGATCCATCAAAACAGTATTTTCCATACGGATAAAACCTAGAAGATCTCGTATATGACTCTGTAAATTTACAGTTTTATTTTGAACCTGTTGTGTCATATCTTGTACCATACTTCCTTCCTATTCCTCTTTATTGTCTTGGCTCTTGTTATTCATAGCATCTGCTTTTTCGTAGGATACGCACATATCTTGTACTAACTGTACTTGTGAAAGCTTTTCTTCTGTTTCATCAAGCCCTTGTTCCATTTTAATGACATGGGTCTCAAGTTGTTGAAGAATAGAAACAAGCTCTTTGTAAACAGATGTTCTTTCATCCTCAGGGAGTATTTCGAGATAATCACGAACGACATCAGGGCTTGGAAGATCAATTTTTTGATCAAGAAACTCTTCTATTCCTTTAGAATTATTCCATTTTTTTAAAAAATGATCGACGTAATCCATCTCGAATCCTCCTTATTTATCTGTCCAAAATATTATCGAACAGCGGCAAGTAACTCATCAAACAGTTCATCTGCTGTACTCACAACCTGAGCATTAGCTGCATAGGCTTGCTGTGAAATAATCATCTTATTAAACTCTTCAGCCGTATCTGTTGTCGACATTTCAAGAGCGTTTGCGATCATATCTCCGGCATCTCCCTGACCCGGACGTTTTAGAACTAGAACTCCAGCATCATCAGATTCATCGTAAATTGTTCCATTAATATGGGTCAGTCCACGAGGATTCTGAAAAGTTGCAATAGGTATTCTATAGATGGGAAGAATAACTCCATTTTCAAAGATCGCTTCAACTAATCCTTCCCCATTAATCTCCACAGATGAGAGCTGTCCAAATCGTACACCATCTTGATCAATGAAGAAAATTTCAATATCAGGAATAACTGTTGTTCCTGAAAATTGTGTAACTCCATCTGTTAATCCAACAGTTCCCAAATCAAGGCTAACTGTCTGCGGTGCCAACGCCCCAGCAACAAAATTTGTTAATGTAAATTGTGGAATTGCAGGAACAAATCCAGCAATTGTACCGTCTCCATTAAACGTAATATCAATTACATCTGTAAGGGACGGAAGGGCTCCAACTAAATAGTCTGCTGAAGGAACAGGGGGAACAGTATCAACTTGTGTAGGCTGTTGAAATGTTGCTCTCCATGTATTTGTAGCTGTTTTCTCCCAGTTAATTGTAATTTGGTGAGCAACTCCCAGTGCATCGAATATCTGGACAGAGTTATTATAATTATCCCCAATCCCCGCATTGGCTGGAAGATTTAAATCGAAACGAAGCTCTGTTGTTGCTTGCGCCGTTCCAGCAACACTTCCAACATTAACAGCCTCTGTAGAGGTCAAATCATTAGAAGCTAAACTAATAATAGCACCTGTATCATCTGTTCTTTGTCCCATCAGGAACATGCCTTCAGAATTAACGAGAAACCCATCAGCATCTTTTGTAAAATTTCCATTTCTAGAATAATTAAATGCAGAAGGTGTATTCGTAACATCATCACTTACAACAAGAAAGCCTCGTCCATTAATCGCAATATCTGTTGAAGAATCTGTTGTTTTCAACAAACCTTGAGATTCCATTTCCTGATGGGCTCTAAAAATAACACCTCCACCAGAAAACCCACTTCGTGTTGTATTTCCAACAACAAGAGAGTTAAAGTCAATTTCACGGTTTTTAAAAGCAATCGTATTTGAGTTTGCTAGATTCTCTGACACGGCTGATAATTGTGCTCCATAGGCTCTTAGCCCTGAAACCGCTGATCCAATTGCTGCTGTAATACTCATGTTTTTCTCCTTTTAATATTAAATATATTATCTTTTATAATGAATCTTTACTTATGTTTGACTACCTAAACTGGCTGTTGATTGTGAGATTTTCAAAATATCATCGACACCAAAGAACAAACTTCCTGCACGAAGAATAATGTCTCCAGATGCTCCTGTTTCAACAGAACTCACTGTAACATTTGTAACAATATCGGATTCAACATCGACACCCTCAATTGTTTTAGCATTGATCGAAAGAGATAATACGTCTCCCTCCTCAATAGGAATGAGAGCCTCTCCAGCTGGAAAACTAAATCCATAACTTCCACTACTTTGTCCACCAAGGCTTTCTTTATAAACAAGCGTTCCATTTTGATTAAAAATCTTAGCTTCTACATTTTGAGTATTCCCCTTCAACGCATATGTCCAATCTGCCACACCATCCTGGAGAGAGGTCTGGTTCGTTGCAATTTCAACATCATTTCCAATATAGGAAAATGCACTAAATGAGCTA
>JAJFGT010000217.1 GCA_021776015.1 Alphaproteobacteria bacterium | reverse complement strand
GGTAAGAGGGAGTTTGAAGAAAAAGTTTCTTTAGTTGAAGATCATGTTATTGAAGCTTTTTTAGATAAAACTTTATTAGAAGCTGGTGCTAATATTACTCGAGATATTGCTTTGGAAGGTCAGCTTCTGAAGAATCTTGCTGACCAGATTACAGAAGATTTTAACCTCATAAAGCGTTCTATTTCTCCCGCTCCAGGGCTAACCTATAAGATTGCAAAACTGTTTCTTCCTGTTCATCCTGTATTAACACCAGCTTTTGCTAAAGAAACGCCTCTTATTAAAGAAGAAAGAGCCCGACAGGCTAATATTATTCCTGCATATATGAACAATATATCTATAGCGTCTGCAGTTATACTGGATAATCGTCGATTTATGGGAGGAGAAAGCTCTCAGCTCAAAGAGGGGCAACCTTTTAGATCTATAAATATGGAATTATTCTCTAAAGGTGAGGTTAAATTATTAGATCTTCCTAAAGCCTATCGCTATGTTGTGTGTTCTAAAGAGGGACAGCCTATAATTGCCTCTCAAACTTCACCTCAAAAGCCTCGGATGGCTGTAATCTCTGTTGCAGATTCTTTTCTTGCCTCTGTGCGTATCGCCGCTAGAGAACTCCTTGATCTTGATATTTCTGATGAAATAAAAGAAAAATTTATGCCTCTTTATCGTGCTAATTTAGTGATATCAGCCGCTCTTCTAGATCCGAGTATTTTTGCAGAGTTCGTAAAAAAAGAAATTAAGAAAAATGAGCAATCTCAAAAACATGAAGATGAATCAATTGATCCTATAGAGTCTACGGAGGTTCTTAAGTTATATAATTTACCAGAGAATAGTTCTGCGACACGAATTCTAAAGAAAACAGATAACAAAACGGAGAATTCTGGAGCTCAATTAATACGAGCACAGAATTCGCCTATAGCAGGAGAGATTAAAAGAATTCAAGCCGCTGTTAATCCTGAGAATGCACAACATATTGAAATTGTTGATGCTCTAACGACAGGAAAGTTTGGAAAATCTTTGGAAGTGATGGGGGGCGCTGATGTTAAGAATTGGAATAATGGTTTTGCTGAAGAGCAAACAGCTCTTCGTCAAAAGATTCAAGATTTAGTTTCATCTTCATTGTCTGGTGATTTTTCTGAGGCATCTGATCCATTGCTTATGGAACTTTTATCCTCCCCATTGATTTCGAGAGCCCTTTATAAAACAGCCAAGGATGTTGAAAATATTTATACCATTGTTCACTCAACTAAAGTGGTTGAAGCGGATGATGTTTCTAGAAAATTAAAACGAGAGCTTGCAAAAAGTATGGATTTTTCGATCCAAGCAAGAGAGTTTTTAAAACAAAAATTTGCCTAATAAAAACATAAAAAAATAGAGAGAAAGTGTGAAATATTATGAGTTCAATACAGCCAAAAAAATCAACAGATACGCCAGAAAAACCTCCAATGCAGTTATTGGTCATGACCATGCCATCGGAAAATAAGGTAGAGCTACAAGAAAAATATATTGAAAATCTAAAAGAGATTCTTACGATCGCAAATATAGATGAAGCAGAATTTAATCGTAGATTTTTGAATTTTGAGCAGGCTTTTACAGATTATATTGTATATAACACTGTTTTAGAAAACGCATTTGGTGAGGATGAACTTCTCAATCTTGATAGTAATAAAGTTGCTGAAATGAAGGAGGTCATTGGGGGCATTGATCATGATTTGCGTCTGTTAGGCAGAGCAGTTATTCCTGACTCTTCTTTGAGTCATAAACCTTCAAAAGTTTTTGACTTGCTCTGTATGGAAATTATTTACCCAGAAGATGGCTCTGCTCCTCAATTAGCCAAAGCTAATACAGAAAAGGCTGTTAGGTTTATTGGAGAGGATATGCATAAGATATGGGGGCAAGGCACAGGTGAAGGTGATTATTTGAAGGCTATCCTTGGCATGGATCTATCAAAGCTTCCTACATCCCCTCGTTATCTTCAGTACTCAATACATGATGATATAAATCTTAAGCCAACTCAGAAGAAAAAAAATGGAATTGCTGATAGATATCTTGCCCCTAAAGGAAAAAGAGTTGAGCCTAGTATTGTCTCTCAAAAGAGTGCAAGCAAACCTCAAATTATTCTTCCTTCTGTTTTGGACCTTACAGTGGCAATTGTTAATCTTATAAAATTGTCGGCTCTTCATGATCTTGACGATAAACCTGAACAAGAGAAAATAAACCGTCTCTATGTAGCTAATTTGTCTGTTTTGGATGAAATGTTCAATGTCAAATCTATCAAAAAAGATATGGCTCAAAAATTGAACCAATTTTTTCAAGATGCAGGAGACGATGACCTGACGACTGAATCTACAGATAAAATTCAAGAAGAAAAAGTAGAGAAACCTAAAGTTTATCAACTTCCAGAGAATAGCTCTGCAACACGTATTTTAAAGAAAGCAGAGAATAAAGCAGAGAATTCTGGGGCTCAATTAATACGAGCACAGAATTCGCCTATAGCAGGAGAGATCAAAAGAATTCAAGCCGCTGTTAATCCTGAAAATCCACAACATGTTGAAATTGTTGATGCCCTAACGACAGGAAAGTTTGGAAAATCTCTGGAAGTAATGGGAGGT
>JAJFGT010000216.1 GCA_021776015.1 Alphaproteobacteria bacterium | reverse complement strand
CCCATAATACTGAGTGATGAGACGGTATCATTTTCTAAAATTTTTTTACAAACAGAGAGGGTGTTCGTCAATGTTAAGACCCACTTTTATATAATATTTTATAAAGCCAATTTGGGATATAATATCGTCGATTGGTAAGAACAGCTCCAAGGATAGGTACCGCATTACTTTCCAATATTTTTTTAAGCTGTTTTGCAACCGGCTCACGGGTAGAATCAGCTTTAGCCACAATAATGGCCGCATCAATATGGTCCATCATGATAACAGATCCGTTTGTCAGGGCAGAATTTGAACTAATAACAATTAAGCTAAAGTGGGTTTTTAATTTTTTAAACAGGCTATCGAGAATCTTAGAATTCATATTGTCTCCTAACCCCTGTAATGCAGCACAAAAAACATTTGTATCAGCAGGAATGGTAAAAGGAGACCTTGTATTAGGTGCCGCATGTAAAAACTCATTTAAAGGCATAATGTGAAGAAATTCTAAAGTCTCTGAGATATCAATAAACAACACATGACCGTCTATCTGTTTTGTAGCCTCTCGAGCTGTTTCAAAAGCAAGCTGTGAAGTATCAACGCTACCATCAGTCCCTGCAAAGAATATAATCTCTCCTGTTTTTTTTGTTTTTTCTTTTAAACCTTTTTGAATAGACAAAAGTAGATCAGTTGTTTTCTTAATAGAAAAACGAGACTTACCGTATCGACGGCCAGAATGTGGTTCAGAATCTCCAAGAGCTTCAAGAGCTTTTTTGATTTTAGCATCTTCTTGTTTCAAACTCATTGTCATTATAGCCTCCTTTCTCTCTTATCAAATGTTGCCAGAAGAGGAATGGAAAGAGTTGCCGTAACTTGTTCAGGACGACTGAACCGTTCATCCTGTAATTCTCGAACAAGGACGATACCCACTCCTGCCATAAAAGCTGCCAGTAATGAGAGGACAAAGAAAAGATCTTTCCGTGGGCGAATAGGAGAAAGAGGCACAACGGGACTATCAATAACTGAAATGTGGGTAATATTTTGCATATTCAATATATCATTAATACGTGCTTCTTCTCCACGCTGAACATAGTAGAAATAATTTTCTTCATCGAGTTTTGTTTGTCGCTGAAACTGATCAAAACGTGCTCTTTGAGATTCAAGATAGGAGATACGCTTATCAATATCAGCTATTTTAGCGGATAATGTATTACTCGTTTCACCTCTTGCATCCAAGGATCCCTGATGAATTTTAATTTGCGCTTTGATAAGATTCATACTCTCCTCTAGACGTTGAACCATAGGACTATTCTGCTTATAAGTTCTTAGCATTTGTGCTTTTTCAACTTCAAGCTTGTCCAATTCAGCTTGCGCCTCTGTCAGCGCTGAAAACGCAACGACAGAAAGATCTGTTTTTTCTCGAACAAGCTGAAACATTTCTTCATCTATACTCGATATTTCAGCTATGTTTTTGAAAAGATGAAATTCTTCCTGTGATGCCTCAAGCTTATTTTTTGCTTCTACAATCTGTTGCTTCATGAAAGTGATTTGAGGCGTATCATAGATTTCCACTTGCCTCAAAATAAAAGACTTCATCAGTAATTTAGTAAATTCTGCCGCGATCTGTGGATCCTTATTCTCTATCCCAATCGATATGACACTACTATCATCAGATTTTAAATTCATTGCTCCACCCAAAAGGATACTAATGGCTATTTCTGTTGGAGACAGTAAATTTTCAGTGTTTTGCGCTACCTCAGGATAAAGACGCTCAACCCCCATATCATTAATAACACTCCGTAGAAGATCTCTACTCTGAAGAATTTTGATATAAGATTGTATAGTGTCCTTACGATGAGAAGAGGAAATATCAGAAGATCGATTCTGATCTCTAGAAAAAGTTGGATCGGGACGTGCGTCATCTCCCAACCTTAGTAATAAAGAGCCTCTTGCTTCATAAACATTTTCAGAGTTCATAAGATAAAAAACACTGGCAACAGTAATTAACCCAAACACGAGTATAAAGACAAAAAATTGTCTAAAAAATACAGTCAGAAATCCTCTTGTATTATACTCTATATCCATCTACACAAAATCCCTATTACCCCTAATCCAACGAATAACTTAGCCCAAACGATGTAGGCAAGAACCGTCGTACATGTTGCTCATATACTTCATATACTTCTGTAATGGCTGTTTTAGGTACATAAACAACATCAAAAGGAGCGAGACGCTTATCGTTAAAAGGCGTTGCTCCACTCACAATTTCATCATAATCAGAGGCATAAACCTCAGGTTTATCGTCACTTCCTCTACGGAAAATAAGAATTTCATCTGTCAATCCTGATGTCTTTACGCCCCCTGCTCTCGCTAATACCTGCAGAAGAGTTAAGTTAGGCCCGATAAATACAAATTCCCCAGGGGCTTCCACCTCTCCTAACACATAAATTCTAGTTGGAGCGAACGAACCAACAACCACTGTTAATTGAGGGTCTTTTAAATACTCTCCATATTTTTCCATCAAAGAAACTTGCAATTCATCTGGTGTCATACCATACGCGCGGACACTTTGTATAACAGACGTCGAAATCATTCCATCTGGACGAATAACGACATCCTCTTCAAGTTCTGGATTAAGTAAGAATCTGATCTGTATCGTATCCCCTATTTGTAGCTTATAAGGTGGGAGTTCTTTCAGCAGTGGAATAGCGTTTCCCTCCCCTAATGCAGGAGGAGGTGGTGTCAAAGAGCCAGCACATCCAACAAGAGAGAAGAAACTCAAGATAAACATTAATTTTAAAAGTTTTAAATGACGCATTCCAACTACTTTATTTCTATAAAATCGGTCTCTACAATTCTTGTACATACCCCATAAGTGAATTCTAATCTTTATGCAATAAAAAATAGGGGTAGCATAAATTTCATCTTATTGAATTTACTATCTTTCTGTCTTATGTCTGAAGGAATCTCTTTCCTCACGAAAAGCATCAGATCTCTCTTTCTTAATATTCTCAAAACAAACAGCTCCACGCCGTATAGCTTCTTCCTCGCAAACCTGCGCTTCTTCATAGTAACATTGCGGAATAAGGCTTGAATCCACAAGACAAAATGACCCATTCCCTTTTGTCATTGCAACTTCTTCTCTGTTTATAGCGCAATATCCTGAAATCTTACTCGCCTCTTTTCGACATTGGTTTACATCATAGTAATAACATTCTTGAGAAAGACCTTTATCTTCAATACAAAAAGGAGCTGCCATTATGAGTGTGGATGGAACGAATAATAAAAAGAAAAGAAACAAACTAGGCATGATAAAAGACATCTTAGGCAAAGCTCTTTCTCCCTTTCATTAGAATATCTTATACCAAGAAAACCTTTTCAAAATTAAGATTACCTATTCAAAACTTAGATCTACTGTAGAAAGAGAAACTTATATGAAATCATGTCATTTTTCTATATAAAAATTCTAAATTAAAAAGATTTGTTGTATTTTTGCCTCTGTCTTGATAATGAATACCCTCAAATATATTTCTATAACCCATTGAATTGTAAAGAGTTCAGAAATGAATCATATTACGCCCCACTCCCTTTCGAAAAACAGCCACAATGGCTGTAATGAAAGAGATGAGTCAATTCTAGCTCTTATTCGTAAACTTCACATTGTTATGGATCAAAAAGATCTTGATAAAACACTTCAATCTTTAGAAGCTGAAGCTCTCAACCGACCAATAAGGATTGCCTTTATAAATGCTCACGCCTTTAATATGTGTTACAAAAACCCAGAATTCTTAAAAGATGTTCTTGATTGTGACTATGTCTTCCGAGATGGCTCTGGTATTAAGCTTCTTTTTAAGTTCATAGATAAAGACTCTGGCCTCAACCTAAATGGAACAGATTTAATTCCTCATTTTTTAACCCTGTGTAAGAAACATAAAATTGCTATTCTTGGGACAAATGAGCCCTATTTAGAGGCTTCTGCCCAGAAGCTCACAGAAATGGGGCATGATGTATCTTTACGTCTGGATGGTTTTCAGGA
>JAJFGT010000215.1 GCA_021776015.1 Alphaproteobacteria bacterium | reverse complement strand
AATTCTGACTCCAAAAGATTTTCAGGAATAGCAGCACAGTTTACAGCAATAAAATCTCCATCTCGCCTCTTTGATCGAGCATGAATATAACGAGACATCACCTCTTTACCGGTTCCAGACTCTCCTGTAATCAGGATAGTTGCTGTACTTGGTGCAATTTTATCCGCCAATTGTAATACACGCTTCATAGAAGGATCGTTAGCAATCATATCACTATCTTCTTCTACAACAGCTTCTAGAATAGCCGCTATTAAATCTGCGTCAGGAGGAAGAGGTACATATTCTTTTGCGCCGGCTTCAATAGCTTTGACTGCTGCACGGGGATCCGAAGCAACACCACAGGCAACAATAGGCAAATGAATGCGTTCAACATTGAGTCTTTTAACAAAATCTGCGATGGGAAGTTTAACATCGACCATCGCTAGATCAGAACCTTTTCCATTTAGAAGAGCGCCCATAGCCTCAAGAACATCTTCACAATGAATAACTTTAGCCCCTCGTTGCAAAGCTATTTTTCCTGCGGCCCCCATATAACCTTCGAGGTGACCAATAATCATTAAGCGCATACGCGTTTCCTCAAATATGAGTTAAAAAACTAAAAGTAACGAATTCTATATAATGCTGGCAATAAACTATTGAGCAATACTTCCAAATGTCTTGGGCTCTCCTGCTTTGCCATAGAACCTGCCGCTGTTCGGATAAGGTCATGCATTAATGCTTCTTGCTCAACAGATCGTTCAAGTTTTGTTGCAAGAGGTGTTAAAATTACTGTCCCAAGCAATGCCCCATAGAAAGTCGTCAATAAGGCGACAGCCATTGCAGGTCCAATCGAAGATGGGTCATCTAATTGTGCCAGCATTTGGACAAGCCCAATCAATGTTCCAATCAGCCCCATCCCTGGAGCAATTTCTCCTGCTCTACGGATAGCAGATGCTGCAAACAACTTACGCTCAAGATTTGTCTCTGATGATTGCCCCAAGATCGAATCGATCATGCTAGGAGTTACACCATCCGATACCATTTGCATTGCATTTAAAAGGTATGGGTCATGCTTCAAATCTGCCTCAACCTTTGTTAATGATAGCGGACCATATTTTTTAGCTCGTACAGATAAATTGATAAGCTGACTTGCCATTTGCTTATGTTTAAATATTTTTTGAATGAAGACTGCTCCGATAGAACGTCGAATCATTCCTAATTCAATAATGGTATAAGAGATAGAGGTTACAACTATTGTTCCAAAAACAACAATCAGAAGAGAAGGAACATTGAAAAAGTTAGCCTGTGTCTTTCCTATTAAAGCAGCCACAACAATTAAAGCTATTGCTGTAAACAACCCTAAAATTGTTACCAAATCTATACTGGTTCGTGTACGAGGAATATCAAGAAGAATAGCATTAGGAATACTATCATCATCAACTGTTGCATTAGGCTGGTCTACAGGCATATCTTATTATCTTCCGTCCTTTTAAAACATTTTTAAATTTAGATATCACCACTACGCTCAGATTTAACAATCTCGGTCATAGTAACACCCAGCTTATCTTCAACAACAACAACTTCACCACGTGCAACCAATCTATTATTAACATAGATATCTACTGTTTCACCCACTTTACGGTCAAGTTCAACAACAGCTCCACGCCCAAGCTTTAGAAGCTGTGAAACTTTCATTGTTGAATGCCCCAAAACAGCAGAAACTTGTACATTAATGTCATAGATTGCTGTGACATCTTTTGCCATAGGCTCCCCTTCAGAAAAACCACCAGAATGATCATGATTTGGATCTTGAGGCGTTTCAATCTCACTTAAACTCTCATCCAGACTCTGGGCTTGATCATGGGCTTTCTCTTTTTCAGTCGCCTCTTCATCATGTTGCACATCTTCACTCATCATCCATTCCTGCTTTCTTTCCTTTTTTAGCCCCTACTTTTGTCTCAGTCTTATTTTGAGGTCTTAATGCTTTTTCTGCAAGCGCTTGTTCAAGAACTTTTAGAATATTTTCTTTTAATGCCTCTGGATCACGAACAACCCCTCCCTCTTTCCAAGAGAGAGTCGTCTGGCAGAGGTCACTTTCCTGAGGTGTCTCTTCAGCTATAATAAAATTTATACGTGGGTGAAGCTCTCCTAGATTTTTCTCAAAATAATTTTTAAGAGGCTCTATATACTGCTCAGATACAGTTAAAGACATCTCACCATTCGGTTTATAAGACTTAATCGTCTGAGAAAGAAGCTCTAAGCAAGCATTAAAATCCCCTCGTTTCATCAAACCAGGTAACGCGGCTTCTATAGAGGTTTTCACAAGATCATATGTTTGACTCTGAAAGAGATCATTTCTAGCGTCTTCTTCCATCAATAAATTCTTTATATCTCCTCCTAAAGTCTGGCATGTCTCATAAATTTTAGATGAGAAACCTTCTTCAGACTCACGAAACCCTTCTTGTCGTCCCTTTCGAAAGGCTTCTTCTCTTGCACTTTCCATAGCAGCTTTCAGCTCATGCTCCGAATATGTTGGAACTGGCGGAATGTATTCATCAACGATATCTGCCTGTGCTTGTACAGAATCATCAAAATTATGAGTATCAAATAAAAAAGGCTTTTTCTCTATCATGTCATTTACAAATCTAATAAATCATTTCATCTTCTTCAGAACCAGTACTAATAACAATCTCACCTCGAGATTCTAGATCTTTTGCAACGTTTACAATATAGCTTTGTGCATCTTCAACATCTTTTAAACGAACAGGTCCCATTGCCCCCATATCTTCTTGCATAATTTTTGCTGCACGCTCTGACATATTTGAGAAAAACAAATCTTTAATGGTATCCGCAGCACCCTTAAGAGCTACAGGGAGTTTATCTTTATCAATAGCACGAACTAATATCTGAATAGCAGTAGGGTCTAGCTTAACCAAATCATCAAATGTAAACATAAGATTTCTTATTTTTTCAGCAGATTCAGGAGCTCCTTTTTCAAGCTCTTCCAAAAACCTTGCTTCAACGGAACGTTCAAAACCATTAAATATTTCTGCCATAAGCTCGTGACTATCTCGTCGTTGAGTTTTTGCTAAGTTTGTCATGAATTCTATTTTTAAAGTTTTTTCAACATCATCTAAAACATCTTTTTGTACAGATTCCATTTTAAGCATTCTATAGACAACTTCCATTGCAAAGCCTTCTGGAAGAATCCCTAAAACACGCGCTGCATGATCTGAGTTAATTTTTGAGAGAACCACTGAAACTGTTTGAGGGTATTCTTTTTGAAGAAAGTTAGCTAAAATTTCTTCATTCACATTTCCCAGCTTTTCCCACATAGT
>JAJFGT010000214.1 GCA_021776015.1 Alphaproteobacteria bacterium | reverse complement strand
CGGCAAAACGAGGGACGGCTGTGCGCAACATTTCCCTCGTTTCGGATAACCCAGAGCATATTGAAGGTCGGGTGAATGGACAACAAATCGTTATTTTAACGAAGTTCGTAAAAAAAACGAAATAGAGTCTATTTATAAGATCTCCTGAGCTCAGGATAGAATTTATATAAAGCGTGAACAGCGGAATAGACAATTGTTGTATCAACCCATGCTAAACAATAGCGAGCGACTAAATTTGCAACAAACAAATGTATCCATTTATCCATGGGAAAGACACCGAGAAAGGCAATGCTTAGAAAGATAGTATTTCCCAATGTCTGTGAACACATGGTTGAAATATTATTACGAAGCCATAAATACTTGCCTTTTGTTTTTTGTCTTAAATAACTGAACATATGAACATCAAAAAACTGTGTAATAAGATATGATATGAGAATGGCAATCATAACGCGGGGTGTTGTTTTAAGAACAGTTTCAAAGGCCTCTTGATGTGTCCAAAAAGGAGCGGGTGTCATCGCAATAGCTTCCATGAGAACAAAGAGCATAACGACATAGGCAATAAAGCCCCCTAAAACAAGTTTATTTGCATATTTTCGACCATATACTTCAGCAACAATATCAGAGCAGGGATACGTTAAAGCCCAAATAAAGACTGAAGCAGGAAGAACAAATACTCCGATGCTTACAATTTTTGAGGCAATAATAATACTCGTAATAAGCCCTCCTACAAAAAATGCGAAAACAATACAAAAACCTGTGATGTTTCGGTCGTTAATATTGGGATTGCGCGCTGTATAAGGATTTTCCTTATGCTCATTGCTATTGGCTATTTTTAGATTTTGTGTCGTCGCCTGTCCTTTTACAGGAAGAAGTGTCTCTGTGCTCGGAGAGGTAACAGGGGATGGTATATTCATGAGATCCCTCCATAAGTCTGGAAGGTATTAACAGGAACGTAATATATTTTAGAATGGAGTTTTTCCCAAGAGTCTAGGATGACTCCATAAGGGGTATTATAAAAATAAGACATTATTTTATCTTTCAGGCTAAACCTGTCATGGCTCGGTTTCCCGCAGCGCGCTCCAGAAAGAGTAAACTCTTTTAAGCGATTAGTTTTAAGAGGTCTCTGCTATCCTTGTTTAAGAAAAGCTCCAAGACCTCTGTCGTTCAAGACAATACAAATCTATTTAAAAAATGTCAATTTGTCAATATATTTTTCATAATTTACTTGTGTAGATGGAGAAATCCAGTGGAGCTGCATCTCAACTTGTGTCCAAAAATCATCTGGAATAGGGATAACTTTGAAGGATGTATTTGTTTGAAGTTGTTCAAATATGTTTAAAGGGAGTTTCATTATTTTGGCAAGGATTTGTGCGGCTTCTTTTGGGTGAGCCTCTGCAAATTCTACAGTTTGGTCCAAAGCCTTTAAAATGACATGAATATCATCTGTTTTCTTTTTGATTATTTTTTCAGAGGCACCGAGCATTACATAAAATTTAAAGAAACCTGTATTGAGAAGGCGTGTAAGAGGGATGTTTTCTTGAGCGGCTGTAAGGCGAATATGGGCAGAGTGAGGCTCCCAAATACTACAAGCATCAATATTTCCAAGGAGGAGTTCTTTCCCCATTTGATCTGTTCTGACAGGGATAAGTTCAACAGTTTTCAAATTGAGACCATAGTGGCGAGCAAAATATTCAATAAATATATGAGACGATGTATGAGGCATATAACCTAGGCGTTTTCCCATGAGGTCAGAAGGTTCTTTTATATGGGAATCTCCTCGGGCAATAATTTGTCCGTCTTCATGGATTTGTGTACAGGCAAGAAGTTTAATTTTAGGCTTTTTTTCTAGGGCAAGGGTCGCAATATTAATATCAATAATGTTACCAACATCAACCCACCCTTTTTGAAGAGCCTGCGTTGTTTTCTTACCTGTTAAAAAAGTTCTGAAATCCATCTCTAGATTATGATCTTTAAAGACGTATTTCTCCTTTGCAACATAAGGAATAAAAGAAAGTGCAGGGGTTAGCCCAAATATAAGATGTGACATATATTGTTTTTACAGAATAGTGTTTTTTTAACTTGATCTTTACAGTAATATTCTACCATAAAGATGGGATTATGACAGGATCATTGGATACAACACATGACCGTTTTAATCTTTCTTCTTTAGAAGGGGAAGAAAGACCTGTAGTTATGTCTAAATTATACGATCTTCATGCGGGAAAATCAGAAAAATACTGGCCAATACTAGATACTTTAGGATCTCTCTCAAGCCAAGATATTGATTCTATGATCAACCGACCTCTTCCAAAAATTTCGAATGGAAAAATAACGTATAAAGTTCGAGATATACTTGGAGATGATCCTAATAAAATACTCGAACGAACATCTCTGTCATTTGCGAAGGTAGAAGGAAAAAAATTATTAGATGCTATCCAACATATTCACAAAGAAGATCCCGATGTATTGTCAGACATATTAAAAGAAATGTATGACAAATCTGTTGTGGATCTTATTGTGTCTCTAAAAATGATAGGGGCTGAAGAGTCTTTGATTGAAGCGGCCTGCCAGGAACTAAATAATCCCCATACTGTTGTTATGAGTGCTGGATCCATAAGAGATGATTTTATGGATAGTGAATACTATCCTATGGAGAATAGATTTAGACGTCTTACACAAGAGTTGGTTTCGTCTTATGTTCAAAAAAAAATAAAAATTCTTGAAAAAGATAAGAGTAGCATACAGTCAGATGCTAAGTTTTTACCTATTTTAGAATTTGCATCACAGTATTCACTGAATGATCAGGCACTGAAAGACATAAATTTAAAGACTCCTCTACCTCAAAGTTTATTTACTATACACAGAGATGCTAAAAAATCCTTACAGGGTATTATTACTTCTGACTTGTCTTTAGCTGATGAACTTTTAGAGACCCAAACGCATTTTCCTGAGCTAAGTAAGTCGGAAAAGCTAGTATTTGCTCAAAAATATCTTGATTTACTTTCTAAGAGTTATGCCGTTTTCCCTCCACCTTCTGTGGAGTATAAGGACAACATGGGAGGTGTGGCATCACAGGTTCCATGGAGTGAAGAAAGAATAGAATGTTTTCAACACCCCTTAGGAAGAATAAACCTCTCTTCAGACTGTGCATTTGATAATTTTCCTGAGTTTTTAGAGGCATTAGGCCATGAATTTGTACATGGTTTAGAGGATCTTTCTATTTTATCTTTAAATAATGAATTTAAAGAACAGGCTGATCTAAATAATGTTCAAATTGGACAGCCCTATTTACAGAAAAATATAGAATCTCTGGGTCTCTTAGCATCTTTTAATACAAATGCAGATATGGGGTTTACTGGAAAAAGAGGGGGAAAATATTATAAATTAGCTGATAGCGAAGACGATTATTGTCAGCAACTAAGAGAACGGCATGCGTATAAACTTGAAAAAATCATAGCCTCAGCAACATTAGAAACTCTTGATAAAATAAAACATTATCAATCCCCTTTGAATGCATTCACTGAATCAAAGGATTTGATTAGATCTGTACACAAAGTTTTGGAAGAAGATATAAATATAGGGTTAAAAGATCCAAAGTGGCAAGAAGGTTTCAAAGAACATGTAAAAGAAATGAATAAACATTTTGATATTTCAAGTGATGATAAACTATCTGATCTTGAAAGGTTGAGTGCTCTTAAAAATGGAAGTAATCAGGCTATGTATTTATTTAAAAAATCAGTGGGCTATGAATTAATTTCCGACAGCCGTATGGAGCATGTCGATACTGTATATCAGAATCTACGAAATATAGTACAAGATATAGATGTTTCAATTTCAATGGAATCGAAGAAAGCTAAAAAATCAGAGAGAAACCCTAATTACATCCTTGTGTAAAAACGGAAGTAAGAAAAACATATAGATGTATTTTTTATTCTGGAGACTCTTTAACTGAATCAGTTTGTTGTGCACGAAAAGCATCAAGTCTTGTACAGGTATCTTCATTTTCAAGGCTTAAAATAGAGGCGGCGAGGAGCGCTGCATTTTTTGCGCCGGCCTCTCCAATTGCCACAGTTCCAACAGGAACACCTGCCGGCATTTGAACAATAGATAAAAGACTATCAAGCCCTTTAAGAGCTTTACTTTTTATAGGAACACCCAAGACGGGGAGGTTCGTCATGCTTGCAACCATTCCAGGGAGGTGTGCGGCACCGCCAGCCCCTGCAATAATGACTTTAAGGCCTCTAGTGCGTGCAGATTTTGCATACTCAACCATACGATCTGGTGTGCGATGTGCAGAAATAATCTTACATTCATGAGAAATATTAAGTTCTTCCAAAAGGGTGTGTGTTTTTTCCATTGTCTCCCAATCAGATTGAGATCCCATGATAACGCCTACAAGTGGGTTTTTGTCTGTTTTATGTATTGTCATGATTTAAGCAATGATATCAGGTAAGAGATCACTCTCAATTTTCTCTACCATATCTTTAAGTTGAAGCTTTCTTTTCTTAAGTCTTTGAAGTTGAAGAACGTCAATCACAGGCATCTCGACCAAGCGACTGATCATATCATCAAGTCCCTTATGTTCGAGTATTAATTCTGCTAGCTTCTCACGGAGAGCGTCTTCATCTTCCATAAATATTGTCTATAATTCTTTAATATGTTGCATTTACCTTCGTGTTCGAAGATAAATAGTATAACAGATTTATGATGATTTTTTAAGAGGTTTCGTGTTTATGAGCAAAAAAATAGGTATTTTGACAAGTGGTGGCGATTGTGCGGGCTTAAATGCTGTGATTAGAGCCGCTGTTTATCGTGCACATCTTTTGGGATGGGAAGCTTATGGGATCTTGGATGGAACACATGGTTTGTTACAAGATGAGCCTCTTTATAGAAAGCTTGAACCCAAAGATTGTGATGTCAATGTTATGCGTATGGGCGGAACAATTCTTGGGACAACAAATAAAGGGAATCCTTTTGCATTTCCTATGCCTGATGGAACAACTAAAGATCGTTCAAACGAGATTATTGATAATTTAAAAAAAATGGAACTAGATGCTATTGTTGCCATTGGGGGAGATGGAAGTCTTTCCATTTTACGGAAACTGGCAAAACAGGGGGGAATTAATATGGTTGGAGTCCCCAAAACAATTGATAATGACATTGCGTGTACAGAAGTTTCTGTGGGGTTTGATACAGCAGTGTCTGTTGCAACAGAAGCGCTCGATCGCTTACAACCAACAGCGGCAAGTCACGATCGTGTTATGGTTTTAGAAGTGATGGGACGAGATGCAGGACACATTGCCTTGGCAGCAGGAATTGCAGGAGGAGTAGATGTAATCTTAATCCCTGAAATTCAATATTCTTTGGACCATTTAAATCAAAAAATTAAAAATATTATGCAAGAGGGGGGGCGCAATTTTGCCCTTGTCATTGTCTCTGAGGCAGTAAAAACCCTTGAAGGTGAGAGTCGTCACACAGCTCTTGCTGAAGGACGAAAACGATATGGAGGAATTGGACACTATATTGGAGAAAAAATTTCAGAGGCAACAGGTTCGGAGACACGAGTAACAGTCTTGGGGCATGTTCAAAGAGGGAGTCCACCAACCTATAATGATCGACTCATGGCTGCTGCTTTTGGTGTGCATGCGGTCGATTTGATTGCTGAAGGAAAATACGACAGAATGGTAGCATGGAAGAATCGTTCTGTTGTGGATGTTCCACTTAAAGAAGCAATTGCGACATATCAAGATGTTAGTTTTGATGATAGTCTTGTACATACAGCTAGAGCCTTAGGGATTTCTTTTGGTGATCTGGATGATAAGTATAAATGATGTAGCGTAGGCATCTTGTACGAATAACAACTTAAAGAAGCTCTGCCGGGCTTTTGTAAAAATTAGGAGACCTCTAAATGTTATATGTTCAACAATCCTTAGCACCTGATGAAG
>JAJFGT010000213.1 GCA_021776015.1 Alphaproteobacteria bacterium | reverse complement strand
TGCTTAAAGGGGCTATGGATGAGCTTGTAATTGGGGCCCCTGATCAATTATCTACTGATATCGGCCCTGTGATTGATATGGAGGCTAGAGATCATTTATATAGATGTACGGGTCGCCTGAAGGCATATGGAACAGAATTGAAAACATTGACGATTGATTCAAAATTAGAAGGAACTTTTTTTCCACCAACCCTTTTTGAGATTACAGATTTAACTCTCCTAAAAGAAGAAATTTTTGGTCCAGTTCTTCACGTGTATCGCTTTCCATCAGATAAAAGAGATCTGTTAATTGAAACAATTAATACATTAGGATTTGGCCTTACTTTCGGCCTCCATAGCCGTATTGATACATATCTTCAGAAAGATTCAAGCGCTATTTGTGCAGGGAATATATATATAAATCGCTCTACAACAGGAGCCATTGTCGGTGTTCAACCTTTTGGAGGGCGAGGATTATCTGGAACGGGTCCGAAGGCAGGAGGGCCTTTTTATCTCCATCGCTTTGCAACAGAAAAGACAATAACAACCAACACCACGGCATTAGGAGGGAATACGCATCTGATCTCTCTTGAAGACTAGATGTAATTCGTTTATAGAATGCTCATGAATATTCTTCTTATAGGTGCAGGTGGTCGGGAACACGCGTTAGCGTGGAAACTTACACAATCTAAATTATGTGACCAACTCTTTGTTACCCAAGGGAGTGATGCCATTGAATGTGAGCCAAAAACATCTTGTGTCGATTTAGATGTAACAAATCATCATGCTGTCATTCAATTTTGTAAAGAACATGAGGTTGAATTTGTTGTTATAGGGCCAGAGACCCCACTTATTGAAGGGTTAACAGATCCCCTTGAAGCTAAAAATATAGCTGTTTTTGGTCCTTCAAAAAAAGCAGCACAGCTTGAAGGTTCAAAGGCCTTTATGAAGAATCTTTGTAAAAAATATGATATTCCTACGGCCGCCTATGAATGCTTTACAGAGATATCTCCAGCACATGATTTTATTGATAAATTAGGAGCTCCTATTGTCATTAAAGCTGATGGCTTAGCTGCAGGTAAAGGTGTAATTGTGGCTGAAACTATTGAGCAAGCTAAGAAAGCTGTATCAGATATGCTCTCTGGTGAAGCCTTTGGAAATGCAGGGGCTTCTGTTGTCATTGAAGAGTTTCTAGATGGTGAAGAGGTCAGTTTCTTTGCAATTTCAGATGGAAATATTGTCTTACCCTTAAGTTCTGCTCAAGATCATAAACGAGTATTTGATGGAGATAAGGGACCTAATACTGGTGGAATGGGGGCATATAGTCCTGCACGACAAGGGCTTTGGACTCCAGAGTTAGAACAAAATGTTATGGAGTGTATTGTTAAGCCAACCTCAGAAGCAATGCAGGCGGAGGGAACTCCTTTTAAAGGTATTTATTATGCGGGTCTTATGATTGTAAAAGGACAGCCATATCTTATTGAATATAATGTTCGTTTTGGCGATCCTGAATGTCAGCCACTTATGATGCGACTTAAGTCTGACCTTGGCATGATTCTTTATGATGCGGCTATTGGAGATTTATCTCAATGGAAAGAAAGGGGTGCCATTCAATGGCGTGATGAGCATGCGATGTGTGTTGTCATGGCAACAGAAGGATATCCTGGAGCCTATAAAAAAGACACATTGATTGAAGGATTGGATGATATTGAGCAGACAGACTCTTCCAAAATCTTTCATGCGGGAACACATAAGATGGATGGGAAATGGCTGAGTCATGGTGGACGCGTTCTAGCCGTGACAAGTGTGGGTAAAACATTAGAACTTTCAAAATTAGAAACCTATGGTATGATTTCACGTATTCATTGGGCAGATGGATTCTATCGGAAAGATATTGGGTGGAGAGCTCTTAAAACGGGCAAAAGTTAGTAGAAATTTAACCTTTATTCCTTATTCTTTAATTATTAGTTCTCAATTCTTAAATATTAACAAATCCCTAAAATATGACAAATCTTATATTCTGTGAGATACTGTAGTAATGAAGAGCAAAATAGAAGGAATAAGGATATTACAGATCGCAAAATGGCATATGATTTTGATAAAATAAAAAGCTTTAGCCGGCTTCCTGGCCGAGATGGCCGTGGATATGATGTAGGTGTCTTTGCGCAGCCCATCGTTGATCTTAATGACCCTGATAAAAAACATTATGAAATTTTATCACGTTTTGAAATAAGCTTTGATGATCCTGATGCAACAGAACGAATCTTTCATCAGCTTGAGCAAAGCAATGAAATTATAAATCATGATATTGATATGTTAAGACGGGCTCATGTTGTTCTCTCTTTTTTAGAAAAAAAGCTTCCAATCAATAAACTTCCATATTTATCAGTAAATTTATCTCCTAAAACCCTGAGTAGCCAAACATTTACAGTCGCTCTTCAGGCTATTTTAAGAGATGACCCTGCTGTAGGAGCACATTTAGTAGCTGAAATTACCGAGCGTTTTGATTTTGATGATCCTGCCCGCGCGGCACATAATATGAAGAATCTACATGATGCGCACATTGAAATTTCACAAGATGATGTTCCAGAGGGTGTCTGTGCTGGATTGAAATATGAGACAACGCGTCAATTTATTTCAACGATTAAAATGCTTGAAGGTGGAGAGCTTATTTTATCATCAATTATTGGTAAGTCTTTTGATCCTAATGATTATAATCGAGTTCTAGAAAAAATTGAAACAGAAGAAATGGCAGTAAGTGCTCTTAAAAATGGTTTTCATAGAGGACAAGGTTGGCATTTTGGACGTCCTGTAGAGATAGATGTTATCATTAACCAACTCTTTATAGAAAATGGTGTTGAAATATTATCCTAAGTTTTGATTTCTAGAGTTTAACGTTTTTGTTGAAAAAACTTTTGAAGAAGAGTTCTACATTCTTCTTCAAGAATACCAGAGACAAGATCAGGTTTATGATGAATTTGAGGGTATTCATAGAGAGCGATATCAGAAGTCAGTCCTCCACTTTTTAGATCAGAGGCTCCAAATATAATTTTATTGAGGCGTGCGTAAGATAGAGCCGCAGCGCACATGGGGCAAGGCTCTAATGTGACATATAAATTATAGTCAGGAATACGTTGAACCTTAAGAGTTTTGCAGAGTTGACGTACACATAAAATTTCTGCATGGGCTGTAGGGTCGGACATTTCAATTGTTTTGTTAGAGGCCCGTGAAACGATGTCTCCCGTGTCTTTATGCACAAGAATAGCCCCAATAGGAACCTCATCATGATCAAAAGCTAATTTTGCCTCTTCCAAAGCAGTACGCATATAGAGTATATCTTTATTACACATAGAAACAGGCATACCGTATATGAATAAAGATGAAAAGAATAACTTTGGTGAAGAGTATGAACGTATTGCAAAAACTATTGCACGCGCTGGAATTTGTTCGCGTAGAGACGCTGAAAAACTTATTTTAGAGGGGCGAGTCGTTCTAAACGGGAAAACATTAGAAACCCCTGCTTGTAAAGTGAGTGTGAATGACCAAATAGAAATTGATGGGAAAATTCTTCAAAAAAAGCAACAGCCTCGTCTTTTTTTATATCATAAGCCTGTAGGACTTCTGACAACCAATCGAGATGACAGGGGACGGAAGACTATTTTTGATGATTTACCAGAAGGATTACCTCGTCTGATAAGTGTTGGACGTCTGGATTTAAACACAGAGGGACTTCTTCTTCTTACAAATGATGGAGAACTCTCTCGCTATTTAGAACTCCCTGCAACAGGATGGAAACGAACGTACCGTGTGCGTGTCTATGGAGATGTAGAAAACTCTTCCTTAAAAAAGCTAAAAGATGGAATTATCTTTGAAGGCGTACAGTATGGTTCGATTGATGCATTTATTGAAAAAGGGACAGAGAGAGGACACTCAGGACGCAATACTTGGATAAATATGACTTTGACTGAAGGAAAAAATCGTGAAATTCGAAATGTAATGCGTGCATTAGGATTACAAGTTAATAGATTAATTCGTACTTCTTATGGAGGGTTTCAGCTTGAAGGATTAAAGGTGAGTGATACTGTTGAGTGTTCTGAAGAACAGCTACGTACTGAGATAAGTGAATTCTTTAAATGATGAGGCAGATTATATGAGAATTTGTGGTGGGAAATATCGCGGAAGATTACTTTGTACGCCTACGAGTGATGATATAAGACCAACTTCTGATAAGGTACGGCAAGCTGTCTTTAATATGCTTGAATCCCGGAATCTTGTACAAGGAGCCACTGTTCTTGATGGTTTCTGTGGAACAGGTGCTCTTGGATTAGAAGCGCTTTCACGGAATGCTCGTTTTTGTATTTTTTTTGATAAAGATCGAAACTCTATAAAAACATGTACACAAAATGTAGAAAAATTAAACGTACAAGATAACTGTCAGATTTTATGTGCTGACACAACTCAACTTAAGAAAAGGACAGATGCTTCTCAAAAAGCTAATCTTATTTTTCTTGATCCCCCTTATCATCAAGGTCTTATTACAAAAGCCATATGTTCTATAGAAGAAGGAAACTGGGCAGAGGATACCGCCGTCTACATATTAGAAAGTGAAAAAAATATTGACCAACTTCCTCCAGAGTTTTTGATTCTACAAGAAAAAATCTATAAGGACACAAGGATTATAATTGCTCAAAAGAGAATGGAAATCGTAAAATGATGGAAACGAATATTCAAAATAATTTTAAAGAGATTGATTCAAAGGTAAGACGTACATGTCGCAAATGGAATGAAGATCCTGATCATATTGAAATTGTCGCTGTAAGCAAAAAACAACCTATTGAGCGTATTATTGAGGCGTTAGAGTACGGGCACCGTACTTTTGGAGAAAATATTGTACAAAATGCTCAAAAAATGTGGGTTGATAGTGGGTTGAAAGACCGTTATCCAGATGTCAAATTACATCTTATTGGATCGCTTCAAACGAATAAAGTCAAAGAAGCTGTCGCTCTTTTTGATTGTATAGAAACGATTGATCGTCCAACTCTTGTCGATGCTGTCCTTAAAGAAATGAAAAAGCAGAAAAAGACTCCTCTTTGTTTTATTCAGGTGAATACCGGAGAAGAGGAACAAAAATCAGGAGTTGTTCCTTCAGAGCTTTCTTCCCTTCTTCAATATACAGAAGAGTCTGGATTAGATATTAAAGGTCTAATGTGCATTCCACCTCACAATGAGCCGAGCGGACTCCATTTTGCATTTCTTAAAAAATTGGCAGATGAGTACGCATTAGAATATTTAAGTATGGGAATGAGTCATGATTTTGAGAAAGCCATTCCTTTAAAGGCGACACACATTCGTATTGGAACAGCTCTATTTGGAGAACGTACAGATTGATCTGTAGTCGATAAACAATTTGCTGTTATTTTGTAGGTTTGATATCTTTACAGGCAGAAACAATCTAAGAAGGAAATTCATATATGTCACAGCCAAATTTTATTGAAGATCATGTAAGTACAAGCAAATTCTACATGTTACGTTGCCTTATCGCAGTTGCTCATGCAGATGGCATCGTGTGTGATGAGGAACGTGCGTATATGGCTGCCCTGATGAATCGTATTCCTTTAACGGAGGAACAACGCGCTACATTAGAAAGTGATCTTGATACAGAGCAAGACATCAGTCTTTTGCTGGCACATATCAACGATCCAAAATATAGATCTCAAGTTGTCTATTTTGCTCGTTTGATGGCGTATAAAGATGGAAATCTATCTCCCTCTGAAGATGATCTCCTCAAAAAATTACATATTACAGTTGTTGATGGTTTGGATATGGAAGCTATTCGTAAAGAAGCTCATGATGCCGTTCAAGCTGATCTACAAATTCATGATATTACAATCAATAATCATCGACCTATGAAGGGTGAGCATTTTATCCCTTGGATGCAGTGGCTTGATGAGTTTTTATTAAAGATGGGTATTGATCTATTAAGGGATTAACTTTTTGTCCTTTAATATTTTTCTCTCCATGCTTGATACATAAGGACTGACCAAAGGCGAACAGAGTGGTTGCGGTGTCCTGCGAGATGTTCTGCCCATGTGTTTCGTATTATTTCAACATTAAGCCCTGCCTGCTCTAAGTTTGATTCTGTAAGATGGTGCTCTGCCCATTCCCTTAACTCTCCCTTGAGCCATGGTCCTAGAGGGGGAGAAAATCCTCGTTTAGGGCGTTCAAAAAGATTACGTGGAACATGATTTGCTAAAACTTCTCTCAGGAGCCATTTTCCTTTTCCATCTCTGATCTTAAAATGTTCTGTAGTGTCCAAACATACTCATAGATTCGACGATCCAATAAGGGTGCTCTGGCTTCAAGAGAGACAGCCATACTGGCACGATCCACTTTTTGTAAAATATCATTGGGTAGATAAAATAGAGAATCTCTCATCATCATTTCTTCAGAAAAGCTAAGCCCTTCTAAATGTTTGTCTTTAAAGGGAAGAGGAATCTGTTTGGCCCCTGGGACAATGTGATAAGGATTTTCCCAAAGCCCAAGAAGATAATCATAAACATCATCATTATTTTTTTGGCGCAAAAGCCCAGAAAATTTTTCCATGCTATCGGCTAAGTGAGGGTGCCGTCCCGCTCCGATTCGGCTCCAGCGCTCACTGCCAAATCGTTCGATGATCTGTGAAAATGTTTTACGAAGGGGATAGGGGCAATATTGAATTTTCTTCCATATGGGAGGAATCATAAAATGTCGCCTATATCCACCAAGCATTTCATCCCCTCCATCCCCGCTTAGGGCAACTGTTACATGTTCTTGTGCAAATTTAGAGACAAGATATGTGGGAATCTGTGAAATATCGGCAAAAGGTTCGTCATATATATGAGGAAGAGATGGAATGACGTTGAGGGCATCTTGGGAGGATAAATAAAGCTCATGATGCTCCGTGCCTAGATGAAGAGCAATATCTTTTGCAAATTCAGCTTCATTAAATTCTTTAACGTCAAAGCCAATAGAAAATGTTTTGATGGGAGAGGCGCTTTGTTTTTGCATGAGAGCAACCATAGCGCTGGAATCAATCCCTCCCGATAAGAAAGCTCCCAAAGGAACATCTGAAACCATTCGTTCGGAGACACATTGAGAGAGGAGCGTCTCAAATTCTTTAATGGTTGAGGAATCATCAAGGGT
The DNA here is from genome assembly GCA_021776015.1 of Alphaproteobacteria bacterium. GTDB lineage: Bacteria > Pseudomonadota > Alphaproteobacteria > Micavibrionales > Micavibrionaceae > UBA1850. The sequence continues at coordinate 2,515 of JAJFGT010000213.1, read as the reverse complement.
ATGAGTTCTCCGTTGTTCGGAGCGTTCCCTAATAATCTCGGTCGCATCCCAATATGTCTCCATAAATGGAAGAATATTTGTATGTGGTTTGAGTGTTTTTAAATCGAGCGTCATAAGAGATCCCGACTGAATTTTCCAAACATCTTTATAAATAGAATAAGGAGCAGGAACACAGGCATATTGGAAATAAAGAGCCAAATGATCTGGATTAACATCAGATTTGAAATCTGGGTGTGTTTGGAAAGCTTTGAGTTCGGATGAGACTAAAAGATCTGTGCCAGCCCATCCTATATAAAGTGGTTTTTTTCCTAAAAAATCTCGGATAAGAGTGACAGTCTGTGTCTGCTGATCCCATAAAATGATCGCAAACATCCCAGTGATTTTTGAAAGGGTCTCTTTGATCCCATAGACTTCAAAAGCACAGAGAAGAACTTCTGTATCTGAATGCCCACGAAATTTACAGGCTTTGGTTTCTAAATCTCGTCTTATTTCAAGAGTGTTATAAATTTCACCATTATAACTCATTATATATCGCCCAGAAGGGGAGTGCATGGGCTGTTTTCCAGCCTCTGACAGATCAAGGATTGCAAGACGGTTATGACCGAGGGCCACACCTTTGCTTGTATCACTCCAAAATCCGTCTCCATCGGGACCTCGATGCGAGAGCGTATCACTCATTTGACGGATTTTGAGATCAATTTTATGGGCTGCCCCTATTGAAAAGAGTCCTGTCACACCACACATACATTATGTTCCTATATTTTTATTGTTCTTACAAAGAAAGACATAATAATTATGGATATTTTAGTCGTTTAACGTCTTTTCAGCTTCTTGATTATTTGTAGTCGGTTCAGGAGCCGCCTGTTTAAACTCTATTCCACAATTTTTAGTGATACTAGTTTGCTCAATGGCATCATATTCACCTTTTAGGCGTTTATATTCAGCAGCTTGTGGTCCATCTCCTCCTTCTAGGAAGAAAAGTGCTGGCCAGAATAAAACAAGTCCAACTGCCATTTGTGCTGTATCATTAGATGACTCTTTGTCTAGGGTTCCGTACAAGTCAGATGTACGTCTATGGACACGTTGAGCCTCTGCTGATAACTGTGTACAGCTGTGATTTTGATAAGTAATAGGAGAAACATAACTTGCTGTCATCTTATCTGGGTTACTAGCACATGCGGATAATCCAATAAGTGCTGCGAATAAAAATAATTTTCTCATGAGCGGTCTTTCTTAAAAAGATATATAGGTAGAATATTACCTTAGGTAGAAAAGTAGTTTCTGGCAAGCAAGATTGTTTATTATTTTTAATCGAAATATTTTAATAAATATAAACTCAGGATGATTCTTGTTTTTCTTCTGCCAGAACATCTTTGCGGGAGAGTTTTCCGATCATGGTTTTAGGGAGAGGTCCCTCTCTGAATTCAAATCTTTTAGGAATTTCCATGGGGGATATTTTCTCTTCGAGAAAGGTTTTTAAATCTTCTACAGGAAGATTTCGTCCGTCTTTAAGCTTAATCCATGCCTTAACAATTTCTCCTCGTTTTTTATCTGGGAGACCCGCAACAATACATTCTTCAACACTGGGATGGAGATAAATGGCATCCTCAATATTGCGAGGATAGACATTATAACCATTGGTAATAATCATATCTTTGATACGATCCACGATATAAAAATATCCGTCTTCATCCATTGTGGCGACATCGCCTGTTTTGAGCCAGCCATCATTTAGGCAGTTTTTATTGGCATCTGGTTTGTTCCAGTATCCTTTCATGACTTGAGGGCCTTTGGCACACAGTTCTCCACGTTCTCCCTGTGGAACTATTTTTCCTGTTTCCAGATGACGGAGCTCTATTTGTGTTTGAGGCAAAGGAAGTCCAATTGAACCTGCACGATTATCTCCTTGAATAGGATTGACACATAAAACTGGAGAGCTTTCACTGAGACCATATCCTTCTACAACAATACACCCTGTTTTTTCTTCAAAATTCTTTTTAATTTCGACGGGTAAGGGCGCACCTCCAGAAACACATGTTCGGAGTGAAGTCAAATCATATTGGTATCTTTTCGGATGATGGTTGATAGCGCTATATATGGCAGGGACAGCAGGGAAAAGATTTGGTTTTTTCGTATCTATGATTTTAAGAGTGTCTTCAAGGTCAAAGCGAGGTGTTGCAATGATTTCAAATCCCATTTTAACACTTAAATTCATGACAATGGTCATGGCAAAGACATGAAAGAAGGGAAGGACTCCGAGCATCTTGTCTTCTCCCTCTCGTGCATGAGGAAGCCATTTTGCAACTTGATCTGTATTGGCTGTTAAATTTGCATGCGTTAGCTGAGCGGCCTTAGGAATACCTGTGGTCCCGCCTGTATACTGAAAAAGAGCAATATCTTCATAAGGGTCAATTTCAACAGGATCTAAACGCCCTGAATTGTCAATCAATGTCTCATAGAGGAGATGGCGATCATTATGAGAGATATTTCGAGCTGATTCTTTCCCTTTAAAAAG
>JAJFGT010000212.1 GCA_021776015.1 Alphaproteobacteria bacterium | reverse complement strand
AACACCTCCTCCTATATTCTGCTTTGCTTTAGCTGTAGCAAGGCTTCCTAAGCTAAGTGTGCCAGCACCTAATGTTGCTTTTTTTGACACTTTCTTTTCAGTGCTTTCTATATCATCTTTCTTGATATCTTCTTTTTTATTTTGATCTGTCATGATGCTATTCTTTCTGTAAAGCCTGAAGGTGTCTGGCGGTGCTCTAAGTCGCCCCATAAAAACATATGTGGAGGAGATAATACCTTACCCCGTGAGAACGGACGATTTAAGGCTATAGACAATTTGTGTCTATAGCTATGAGGAGTAAAGTTAATAGATGTAAGTAAAAAACGAGCACAGGAATAAGCTTTTAGAAAGAGAGATCTCTGTCTAATGGAATGTATATAGATATGAAGTATGTTGCCAAATGCAAATACGTCCATACGATTCCCTTTTCCTTTCCACGGCCTTAAGCCACATCAGATGAAGCTTTTTTTACCAGCAATGCTTCATCTGTTTGGTTGTCATTATCGTTTTCTTGCTCCGTAGCCTCTGATTCTGATGTAGTTTCATCATCTGTAAACCAATGAGCGCGAGCTTCCATAATGATGTCATTTGCATCTTTCTCGTTCATTTGATCGGCTCCAATGATTTCTACAAGTTCATCGGCAGCGAGATCAGCAAGATCATCACGTGTTTTAATCCCTTTTTCTCCAAGTTTAATAGCAAGGCTTGAGGAAACAAGTTTTAGTTCAATAAGATCATCTGTAATACCAAATTCTTTTTGCTTATCTTTGAGTTCTTTTGCCTTAGCGTCGAGGAAAGTCTGTGCTCTAGTTTGTAGTTCTGAAGCAATTTCCTCTGAAAATCCTTCAATACGTATAAGTTCATCAAGAGGCGTTTCTAAAATTTCTTCAATAGAGCTAAAGCCTTCGACGACAAGTAAATGTGAAATAACATCATCAACATCTAAGCCTTCCATGAAAATGGCTGTACGAGAGTTAAATTCTGTAGAACGACGTTCTGATTCTTCGGCTTCTGTCATGATATCAATGTCCCATCCAAGAAGGATAGAAGCTAAGCGTACATTTTGTCCTCGGCGCCCAATGGCAAGACTTAACTGATCTTCTGGAACAGCAACATCAATACGGTTGGAGACTTCATCAACAACAACACGAGAAACGTGAGCAGGAGAAAGAGCACTGATAATCAAGGTTGGAAAATCTTCTGTCCAACTGATAATATCAATTTTTTCGCCTTGAAGTTCATTCACAACAGCTTGAACACGAGAACCTCTCATTCCAACGCAAGCCCCTACAGGATCAATACCATTATCACGAGAATAAACTGTAATTTTGGCACGACTTCCAGGGTCACGTGCTACGTTTCTTATTTCAATGACACCTTCATAGATTTCAGGAACTTCTTGTTTGAATAGCTCTGCCATGAATTGTGGGTGTGAACGAGAAAGGAAAATTTGTGGTCCACGAGGTTCACGACGCACATCATAGATGTAAGTTCTTACACGATCCCCATTTTTAAGATTTTCACGAGGAATACATTCGTCACGACGAATAATGGCTTCAGCTTTTCCAAGATCAACGGTTACGTTTCCAAACTCAACACGTTTGACGATTCCTGAGATAATTTCTCCAACACGATCTTTATACTCTTCATATTGGTTTTCGCGTTCTGCTTCACGCACTTTTTGTAAAATGACTTGGCGCGCTGTTTGCGCTGCAATACGTCCGTAATCGAGAGGAGGGAGTTCATCAACAAGAACTTCTCCCATTTCAGCACCGGGCTTAATACGCTGAGCTTGCGCTAGAGTAATTTGTGCAGTTTCGTTTTCAATCTCTTCTTTTTCCGTCACTGTCTGGTAACGCTTAAGTTCTAGGTGACCTGTTTTGCGATCAATATGGGCACGGATATCATGGTCATGACCGTATTTAGAGCGTCCAGCCTTCTGAATGGCTTCTTCTAGCGCTTCAACTACGATCTCTTTATCTATGTTCTTTTCTCTTGCGAGTGCGTCTGCGACCTGTAAAAGTTCCATATTATCCTCTTTATCTTCTATTAGGGTTTCGTTTTTACTCTGATTTCTCTGAAACTTCAAATGATTTTGCTGTTTCTTTAATAAGTCTGTCTGTCAGGACAAGCTTTGCTCTTGAAATTTTATGGAATTCAATCTTAAATACATCACTATCTGAGAGAAGTGTTATGGTCTCATCTTCTACAGATTGTATAGTTCCACGCATTTTCTTCTGTCCGTTCTCCAAAGGTATAGAAAGCCAAACTCTAGCATCGTGCCCAATATAGGCTTTGAAATCATCAAAGCTTACTAAAGGGCGATCAATCCCTGGAGAGCTGACTTCTAAGCGGTAAGCATATGGAATAAGATCTTCTACGTCCAAAGTAGCAGATATTTCACGGCTTATAGTTGCGCATTCATCAATGTTAATACGGCCTGTTTCGGGGTTTTCACACATAATACGAAGAAGAGGCATGCTCGTTGTCGCATCTTGCCCCATTTCAATATAGACAAGCCTAAACCCCGTATCTTGAACAACGGGGTCGATGGTCTCATAAATATTTTTTTCGAGTTGTGTTTCGTTCATTTGTTAATCGTGTCTTTGTCTTTTTAAAATTCAACAAAAAAGGCGGGTCTCTCTCGAGCCCACCCTTATAAAAGAGCAATAATGTATGTACAGTTTTATATATAGATTTAAGGCAAAACACAAGGATTATTTTATATTCTTCTAAAACTTAAATAACTTTGAGTGCGCCCCACATCCTCACCTTTTTTCTCGTAGCGCGTTTGATACCAATCTTGAGGAGGGGTATTCCAATCAGAAGAGCTTTGAGCCGTCCAATCAAAATCGGGATGACGGCTTGCTTGAGCGCACATCCATTCAGCAAGATCATCTAAATCTGTCGTCATGATTAAAAAAGCATCTTTTTTAAGAACACGCGCAAATTCAGAGAGATTGGATTGACTAATCATACGTCGTTTATGGTGACGGGATTTAGGCCATGGATCAGGATTGAGAACATAAATGCCATCCAAAGAATTATCTTTTAGGCTTTTTAAAAGTGTGATGGCATCATCCATAAAAATACGAATATTTCCATGATCATCGTCTCTAATGTTTTTAAGGAATGAAGAGACTCCATTAATAAAAGGCTCTGCCCCGATAAATCCAGTCTTGGGGTGTTTTAGCATGTTGTTGCGTAAAAACTCACCATGCCCAAATCCAATTTCTACGATCATAGGATTTTTAACATCAAAGTTTTTAAAGAGACTGTGAGGGGCAAGAGTATTATCCTGCTTCAATTCATCCTTGGAAAGAGCAAGCTGAGGATAAAGAATATCCATTGCATCCTGCCTTTTTACACGTAAGGGACGTCCTTGACGGCGCCCATAGACTTTTCTGATATGCTGTTCTTTGGTCATTCTATATTTTTGTTCTAAGTTGCACGCGCCTTACTAGCAAAAAAGAGACTGTAAACCAATAGGAAAAAATCATAGCTATTGGATAAAATAGAGTTAAAAAATTATAATTTTGTAATGCTAAAATCCCAAGCGCATTTGTAACACCAAATAGAAAAAGACTAACGGTGTTGTCTGAGTATGGATTGTGAAATGATTTTCTAAGAGTAGGGTAAAATCCAGAAGTATCTGTAATTGTTAAAACAATTAGCGATATGAAAGGAGTTTTTAAAAGAGGAATAAGTATGATAGAGAATAAGCATAAAGCAAGAATGCTTTTATCACTTCTTTTGATATCTGTTATACCCTTAAAGTATGAAATAACTGTAATTAGACTCGCTCCCATCGCTGCCCATAGTGTAAATAAAGCACCATATCCCCCTCCACCTTTAAACTGTGAGTAGGCGGCTATGCTTAAAATTATGCTTTTAATTAACCATGTGAAGTAATGAGGCTTTACATTTTTTTTGAATATTGAGTGGATATAATAAAAAACGCTAAAGCTTGATATTCCAACCGCGATTATTGATATAATGAGTTTAATCTCTGAGGGAAAATATAAAAATTCAAACATTATCACTCAGCATTGTGCCCAACGACTTTAACTGTTCCAAAGGAGGACGTGAATATATTTGTGCAATGCCAACCACTTTCTTCAAGGAGTTTGCGGGCATCATCTTCGCTGTATAAACAAAGAGGATGTAAAGCATTTTGCTTTGTACGCATGGGCTCATTAAACTCACAGAATCGTTCTTCTACAGGGCGGTTATCGTGAGCATAATGCTCTCCTTCTTCTCCGTCTAATCCTGACATTGAAATATATAATTGAGCGTCTGAGGTCGCAATTTTTTTTAGATTTTTAAGAATATTTTTAGCATCATTATACGGAAAATAATGCAATGCACGCTGGCAGGATATAAAATTAAAAACCATAGGGGTGGGGAGTAGATCGCTTAAATGCCTTAGATCTCCCTGAATAAAAGTAATTTTTTCTAGATCAACTTTGTTCTTTTGTGCATGATTGAAGAGTTCTTTTCTATAGTCTGTAAGGTCAACGGCAACAACTTTATTTGCACCTGCTTGTAGCATGCGGATAGCTTGCCCACCATATCCAGTGGCTAAATCAAGAGCGAAAATAATTCCATCTCTGTTTTGAATGCTTTCAAGCGTTAGAGAATCAAGATCATCACAACGTTGGTGAGATGCTTCCGTGCCATAACCGTCTCTGGCTTCTATGCGTTGGTCATCGTATTGATTAAAAGTTTTTGTAGAGTCCATCTTACCCTATCATTTGTTGAAGGCTCGCGACTAAATCTAGTTTTTCCCATGAAAATCCTCCGTCGGCTTCAGGGTCACGTCCGAAATGTCCATAGGCAGATGTTCGCGCATAGATAGGACGATTGAGTTTAAGATGTTCTCTGATGCCTCTGGGGCTTAGGTCAATGAGCTTTGAAACGGCTTCGCTTAAGATTGATTCTGGGACAGTCGCTGTTCTATGCGTGTTGACGTAAAGAGAAATGGGTTTTGATACACCGATCGCATAAGAGAGTTGAATGGTACATTTTTCAGCATAACCTGCGGCAACAATGTTTTTTGCAATATAACGTGCAACATAGGCAGCAGAGCGGTCAACTTTTGTAGGGTCTTTCCCAGAAAAAGCACCGCCACCGTGTGGTGCAGCGCCTCCATAGGTATCAACAATAATCTTTCTTCCCGTAAGTCCAGCATCTCCTACTGGGCCTCCAATGACAAAACGTCCTGTGGGGTTCACGTAAAAATTATCTTCAGGGCACATCCAGCCATCAGGAAGGACTTTTTGTACATGAGTACGGACGATCTCTCGAATATAATCTTGTGTCGCGTCTTCTGTATGTTGTGTTGAGACAACAATTGATTGAGCGCCGACAGGTTTTCCATCTTTATATTGAAGGGTCACTTGTGATTTTGCATCGGGTTCAAGTTCGGGGATTGCTCCTGAGCGACGCGCATCAGACAAGGATTTTAAAATAGCGTGAGAGTAATAAAGTGGTGCAGGCATTAAACTCGGAGTTTCTTTACAGGCATAACCAAACATAATGCCTTGATCTCCAGCCCCTTCCTCTATATCTAAGCCTGTTCCAGAATCTACGCCTTGAGCGATATCTACAGATTGTTCATGAAGGCGGATGTCAATATTCACATCTTTCCAGCTAAATCCTTTTTGATCATAGCCGATGTCTTTGACGCATTGACGTGTAATATCTTTAATAGATTCATTTGAAATCGATTCTTTACAACGAAATTCTCCAAGTAAACAGATAAAATCTGTTGTCACGGCTGTTTCACATCCTACCCGTGCATAAGGGTCATGGGTAATAAAATTATCTAAGATAGCGTCAGAAATGCGGTCACAGATTTTATCAGGATGACCTTCTGAAACAGACTCGCTTGTAAATAGATAATCTTTTGAATTTTGTAGCATGGATGAACCTCTTAAAATTGGTAGTTGGAATGTTTTTGAAAACACAAAAAATTAATAATAAGGTGTATTTTTTTGTCTGACAAGATCATTGATAAAGAAAAAGGTCACTCAGAGGAAGAAACCTGTTTAATATGTTCTAAATGCCATTTACGTTTTTCAGGATCTTTAATTGAAAAGTAGGAATCAATAAGCTCTTGTTTTTCAATTTCATAGGCACTGTTTTCATGGCTAAAGGCTTCTTGTGAGTTGTCGTAGAGACCTGCTCCAAGATTGTTTTGAGATACAAAGCTATCAAAAAAATAATTGGGAGAGGTCCGTAAGGTCCGAGCAAACCAGTAAAGACGACTAGCGCTTACACGATTGACAGCATTTTCATATTTTTGACCTTGTTGTAAGGAAACGCCTGTTCCGTTGCTTAGCTCTGTTTGTGTAATACCAGATTTAATTCGAAGACGTTTAATCGTCGTGCCTATGTGGATATCCAGCTTGCGTGTTAGGCTCTCATCATAGACGGTAGCGGTTATAATATTTTTAGAAGCGTGATCTTCGTTTTTTAACATGATCCCTTTATATACATCTCTGGCTTGTTTGGCGAGTTATTTTTATAAGTGACTGATTTTTATAATAAGTTTATTTAATGTCAATATATCCTCTTTTATTTAACAAAAGAGTATCCACTTCTCTCCCATAGGCGTCGAAGAATCCTGAAATTCCTGTATTGGCAGATCGTAGAACAGGTATAGTTTCTTCAATCGCACGATATCGTGACATCATGTAGTGTTGATAGGGACCTGGGGTGTCTCCATACCATGCATCATTAGTTAAGGTGATAATAATATCAGGTTTGTCGTATGGGTTAATGAGAGCATGAGGAAATATTATTTCATAACAAATAGCGATAGAAAGGGACGGTAGGTCTTTATGATGAATTGTTTTGACACCATCGCCCGCTGTAAATCCTGAAAAATTTACAATGGGGGCAATATCAATGATATTTGAAAAAGGCATATATTCACCAAAAGGAACAAGGTGACTTTTATTGTAATCATCAATGATATAGCCCTGAGAATTATAGAGAAGTGCACTATGATAATAGTTCTGGCTGTAATCCCATTGAGTATGAGAACGAAGAGCGCCTGTCAAAATAAAGACATCTTGCCCATTTTTCTTGTAAGTTTCTGTTATCTCATTAAAAATTTCATGGGCTCGAATAGTGCTCATAACCGTGTCGTTGAGAGCCGTTTCTGGGAAAACAAGAAGGGCTTTTTTGGGTATATTTTCTTTTGGTAAATCCATTAAAGATAGTTTTTTAAGGACCATCAAATGGTCTATATATTTATTAGGGTCCCATTTTTCTGATTGTTTAATGTTGGGTTGAACAATGCGGATCATAAGATCTTTTTTGGGTTCATATTGAGGCGCGTTTTGAAGTCTTTCCCCTCCCCATATGTGAAGGGATATAAAGAGAATTGTTATGATCAAAAAATTTATAATAAGCTTTTTTGATCTCTCTATTATCAAAAGGCCTAAGGTCACAGAGAGCAGAATTGTTAATGTGCTTAATCCATAGCTCCCAATAACACTTAAGGATTGTAATATTGTAAGTTGTTCCGACCATATGTAGGCAGG
>JAJFGT010000211.1 GCA_021776015.1 Alphaproteobacteria bacterium | reverse complement strand
CCTAGCCAGATCAACCCTTCACGTGTGGATGTGGTACAAGGTTTTAAAACAGCTTCTTATGAAACAGCCTCATTGAATCAAAAAGCTTTGAAACGCTTGGCCCGAGATTATGTTTCATCAAATAATGAATCAGGATGGAATGAACTTGAATTGACAGTAAGCTATGACCCAAAATCTAAAAAGAATACAGCTATGGGCGCAACGTTAGAGGCAGAGCGTATCGCAAAATTATTGACAGATAATGGTGTTCAATCTGTCCAAACGAAAATACTTCCTGTCGCAGATAGTTGGAATACATCTTATGCGTTTATTTCTTATCAAACTTTATCAGCGCAAGCTCCTGAAGGATGTGACTTAATGCCAGGTTTCGAATCATCAGATGATGTTGGAAATGCAAAAATACATAAAGCTTATGGCTATGGGTGTACATTAGAAACAATGCTTTCTAGACAGATAGCTTATCCTCAAGATATGCTAGGACAAGAAGATCAAACAGAAACAGAATCAGGGCGTCGTGCTGAAAATGTTGTTTCAGGACGTGGGTATTATGGAGGTGAGCAGTTTCCTGTTTTGGAAGGGCAAACATCTAGTGAATAGTAAAATAAAAATAGGGAAAGAATATAAAGGCTAGAGGAGAGGCCTTTTTTATGAGTGATATAGAAAATACATCGACATTATTGCCAACCGCTTCAGTAGGGGTTTTTGTACGTAATAAAAAATTGCAGGACGATATTCAAACTCTTATGGAGGATTGGCGTTTTCCACGCGTCCATATTGATGTTATGGAGGGAGGCGTCGAGACTGCGATTGAGCTATATAAGAGTCAATCAATTCATGATCTAATTTTGATTGAGACAGAGACAATTGATGATAGCTTTAGTTCTCGCTTGGAGGAACTCTCTGCTTTTTGTACAGAAGACACAGCAGCCATAGTTGTTGGCCCTGTTAATGATGTAAATCTTTATCGTAAATTGACGTCTATGGGTGTAAGTGATTACCTTGTTCATCCCATTGATAAAAAAGTATTAGGTAATGTAATAGCCGCGTCTTTACTCGAACGCTTAGGATCATCAAAAAGTAAACTTGTAACTGTCATGGGGGCAAAAGGAGGTGTAGGAACATCTTCTATCGCACAGGCCTTGGCATTGGGATCTTCAGAACAGCTTGAACATAAAACAGTGTTATTTGATGCGGCTGGAGGATTAAGTTATTTATCCGTCGCTTTAGGGCGAGAGCCTGTTACAACTCTGAAAGAAGCAAGTCGCGCAGCCTTGGCTGAGGATGAGGAGAGTATGAAAAGGATGCTTGTCAAAGTGAATGACAAGTTAGATTTTTTAGCAAGTGGAGGGGAACCGCTTTTGGAGGATCCTATTCAAGTTGAAGCCTTTGAAAATATTCTTGATTCATTGATGAATTCATTTCCAGTTGTTATTTTTGATGCGTCAGCAGCATCGATAGCTATCAAACGGATGGTTCTTTCTCGCTCTCATAAAATTTACCTAGTCACAACACCCACTCTATCTAGCCTAAGACCTGCTCGGACATTAATACAAGAAATTAATACATTGCGCGGAGAGGAAGAAGAGCCTGATTTTATCGATTTGGTATTGAATATGAAGGGACAGTATCCCAAGCAGGAAGTCTCTAAATCTGAAGCAGAGAAGGCATTTGAACGTAAAATAACACATGTCATTGATTTTGAACCTAATCTCTTTCCTGCCGCAGAGATTGATGGGCTTAAAATTACAGAACTTAAGAATAGTAGCGCTGTTATAGGCAAGCTTTTAGAGAGTACAAGCACATTGCTTGGTACAAAAAAGTCCCAAAACATATCTGAAACAACAACAGTGGGAATTTTTGATCGTTTCCTTGGAAAAGGAAAAAGGTAAGGTCCAAATGTTTGGTAAAAAACCAGCAGGTGCTTCTTCAGCCTCTTCTCCAAAAAAAAATGAAAAGCCCAATTTAACACAAAAAGATGATATTTCATCCTTTGGCAGCCCTGAGGAATCTGTCACAGAAGAGCGTGTAAAAAAAACACCTTCCATAGAGTCAAACAACAAAGAACCAAAATTCGAGCCAAAGCCAAAAATCACAAAATCAATGAAAGGTGATGATATCTTTGGAGATGAAGAGAATGAGTCTGAAGATGTTACAACTCAAGATGACGAAGATTCTCTTGCTATTCTTCGCCTTCAGAGAGCACGGAAGAGAATTTGGGCAGACTTGCGAGATGGAATAGACTTGCAGGCATTGGTGCGCATGGATCAGAAAACATCTCGTGAAGAGGTTTTGTCCGCTGTTGAAGAGATTTCTCGTTTCCGAAATATTGATATCACACAAGCAGAGCTTGCAGAGATTTCTAAGGAATGCGCCAATGATATGTTGGGATATGGTCCGTTAGAAGCCCTTCTTGAACGTGACGGCATTGCAGATATTATGATCAACGGCCCCGAGACCATTTATGTTGAAGAAGGGGGTAAGATCAAAAGAGAAAACATACATTTTCGAGATAACCAGCACCTCATTACAATTTGTCAGCGTATCGTTGGTGCTATAGGACGACGTGTTGATGAGTCTTCTCCTATCTGTGACGCGCGTCTTCCAGATGGAAGCCGTGTGAATGTTATTATACCGCCATTAGCTGTTGACGGGGCATGCATGACAATTCGTAAATTTACAAAAGATAAATTAACTCTTGAAAAGCTTCTTGAGTTTAAAGCAATGACTCCTAGCTGTGCAAAATTAATTATGGCAATTGGACGATGTCGTGTGAATATTTTGGTTTCTGGAGGAACAGGGTCTGGAAAAACCACTATGCTGAACGCTCTTACGCGTTATATTGAAAAAGGAGAACGAGTAATTACCTGTGAAGATGCTTGTGAACTCCAACTTCAACAACCCCATGTTGTACGCTTAGAAACACGTCCTCCTAATATTGAAGGTGTGGGAGAAGTTACAATGCGAGACCTCGTTAAAAACTGCCTACGGATGCGCCCTGAACGCATTATTGTAGGAGAGGTACGAGGACCTGAAGCTTTTGACCTCCTACAAGCAATGAATACAGGGCATGATGGTTCAATGGGAACTGTTCATGCCAATAATCCTCGTGAAGCCCTTTCTCGTATGGAAAATATGATCGCAATGGGAAGTTTGAATATTCCCGTTCAGGCTGTTCGAGAACAAATTGCGGCCGCTGTGAATGTTATTATTCAAGTTCAGCGGTTACGAGATGGTTCACGGAAAGTGACACATATTTCTGAAATCACAGGAATGGAGGGAGATGTTGTAACAATGCAAGATCTTTTTGTTCTGGATATTGTTGGTGAAGATGAAGATGGTATGTTGATTACAGAGCAACGTTCTACAGGTTTACGCCCTAAGTTTTTTGATAACGCACGAATGTTTGGGGTCGAAAAACTTGTTTTGGATGCAATGGAAGAGGCATACGGCTGATGGGTTCAATTCAACTTTTTTCCCTTGTGGCAATTGTGATATGTCTTGGATCTGGAATTATTTTTTATTTAATCAATAATAAAAACAGATCAAGGCGTGATCGTTCTTTCTCTGTGATTTCTGGTCAGGCTAAATCAGGAGATGGCATTGGATCAAGATTAGATCGTGATAAAAGGCGATCTGAAATGGCTAAAAAATTAAAGGAAACCGATCCTGATAAAAGAAAAGAAAAGAGAGGGAGTGTTAAGGATCTTCTGAAACAGGCAGGTTTTTTATATACCTCCCCACTAAAGTTTTGGCTTATTGCGTTTGTTTTTGGAACTGTTTCTACAGTTTTAATTAAGTTTATGTGGGGAGTCGCTGGTTTCAAATTGATCCTGATTGCTGTCACACTCTATTTGGGAGTGCCTCGCTTTATCTTGAAATTTATGGTTAAGCGACGTCAGAAAAAATTCTTAAAGGAATTTCCTGATGCTCTGGAGTCTATGATGCGCCTTTTAAAGGCAGGAATGCCAATTGGAGAAGCTATTTCTATGGTTGCACGTGAATTTGAAGGGCCTGTCAGTGAAGAAATGCAACGCGTTTATGATGAACAAAAAGTGGGTATTCCCCTAGGTGAGGCTGTACTCGGTGTCGCAGAACGTGTTCCTCTACCAGAAGTGCAAATGTTTGCGACAGGAATTTCTATTCAACAACAGACAGGATCAAGCCTCTCGGAAATTCTTCAAAATTTGGCGACCGTTATTCGTGCTCGTTTTCGATTAAAACGAAAAGTAGACGCTTTATCTGCTGAAGCTAAAGCTTCAGCAGGGATTATTGCCTCTTTGCCTGTCTTTGTTGCCATGGCTCTCTATTTTGTGAATAGGGATTATATCTTGTTACTTTTTATAACAGCCACAGGAAAAAATTTATTAATGGGTTGTGCTGTTTGGATGTCACTTGGTGTCCTTGTTATGAGACAAATGATTAACTTTAGGGTTTGAGGGCTAAAATGGGAGAAACACTGATTATTATATTAAGTGCGCTAGCAGCGGCAGCCTCTTTTGTTGCCGTGGCTCTTCCTTTTCTGAATCGTCAAGAAAAGAAGGATCGTTATAAGTCTGTCATTGAAAAAAAGAGAAAAGCACTTTTTGAGACGACAAAAGAGAACTTAGGTCGCCCTACAAATCTATCTGCAAAAGAGTCATTTGCTTCATTTTACAAGATTCAAAAACTATTTGGAACCTATGGAGAAAAGCTTCGTGATTCTATGCTTCAAGCAGGAATTAGAGATCCAAAAGCGCCCCTTTATTTTCTAGTGGCAAGAATTGTTCTTCCTACTATTTTAATGTTACTGACAAGCCTTGTGATGCTTAAAGGTGAAAAAGATTTTTCTGGTTCTCAGGTTTTCTTTGCAGCCTTGCTTATGGGAGGATGTGGGTTCTTTATTCCTAAGTTACTGATTAAAAATTATATTCAAAAAAGACAACAGGAAATCAGTCATGCCTTTCCTGATGCATTGGATATGATGTTAATTTGTGTACAAGGAGGGATAGGGCTTGAGCAAACTATTAACAGAATTGCAGATGAAATTGCAGATCACTCGGAGACTCTCGCAGAAGAGCTTGGAATTTTATCTGCTGAGATGGGATTATTAAATGATCGGCGCGCTGCCCTACAAGATTTTGCTCGGCGTGTTGGAAGCGGCTCGGCGCGCTCTTTTGCCACGGCTATGATTCAAGCAGAAAAATATGGAACATCTGTATCTCAGGCAATGACTGTGATTTCTGATGAGCTTCGATCTGAAAGGATGGCTGCAGCAGAACAAAAAGCAGCATCATTGCCTCCAAAACTTACGGTTCCAATGATTCTTTTCTTCCTTCCTGTTCTTTTCGTTGTCATTCTCTCTCCTGCTGTGATGCAGGCAAAACAAGCAGGGATGTAGCTTTAGGAGGTTTTAAGTCTACGCTCTATCTGGCTTTGAGCTGATGTCATAGCTTCACAAAGATCTCTATGATAATTATGATTTCTACTAGCGCCTTCTGGGAGTGTCTCCTTTATCATAGCTAAAGCTCTATTTTGAAGAAAAGTGAGAGATTCCCTATCCGTTCCTTGGATCTTTTTATTGCCCTCTCCAATTTTTTTGAGAGCCGAAATCATATTGGATACTTTTTTACTGATAAGAAGGTTTGATGGGAGTGTAACTATTGTAAAATTGTCAATAAGAGTGCTCATGATGATAATGCCATTTATTATATATGTAATCTTAATATAGCTATCATAATCATTTTTATGAATCAAGATGTATAGGTGTATAACTTATTGAATTTTCAAGAGCCCTCTTTTATCTCATGATAAAAAATGAATACTGGCTATCTACACATACAACAGATAGTTCCTTACTATGTCACGTTTTCTATGGAGACTTACAGCTTTAGCGCTCCTCTGTGTGCCCTTAATGGGGCAGAAGATGGCTCAAGCACAGGAAGAGTTAAGCACTGTCCCTACGGCTCGCATATATCCTCAAGGGCATATGGTTTTTAAGCTTGAGACTCTAGATCCTTTTTTACACACAAGTGTTGGGATGCAGTTCACAGATTCTTTGTATGTAGAACTCCAGCAAACAGCTCAAATTTCAAGTCTTTTGGAAAATGCAGAAAGGCTCTATCCCGCTCTTGATTTGAAACTTCGTTTAATAAAAGAGGGCGAATATAGACCTGAAGTAACACTTGGAATGCAGAGTGCTTTAGGACAGAGTCGTCTTGCAAGTGAGTATATTGTCCTCTCTAAACGCTATAAATCTCTAGATTTTTCAGGAGGAATGGCTTGGGGAAAATTAGGGAATGCTGCCCATATCAAAAATCCTCTGACAGCCATATCTTCCCATTTTGATGAAGAGCGCCCGATAGATAGCGAAGATGATAATAGTCCTGATCATTGGTTTACAGGTTCTGACGTTGGTTTTTTTGGCGGGGTGTCTTATCAGACACCTTGGGCGCCTTTGAAGTTGAATGCAGATTGGAGCGCGGATCGCTATGAAATTGAACAAAATCTTGTAACAGGATTTAATGCTCCTCATCCATGGAGTGTAGGGGCAACAGTCAATATTTTTGAGCATATGTCTTTTCATGGAGCTTTCGTGGGAGGAGAAAAAATTATGGCGCGTCTAATATTTGATGAATCTCTTAAAAAAACTGCAACAAAACCATGGAAAAAGAATACTCCTAGGGTCATCCGTAAAGGAGATAAAACAGATTATTCTCCAAGATATATGGGACTAACAAGTGCACAGTATCTTTTACCAGAACGAGCGTTGTATTCCTCTACTTACACACCCGCAGATCTTTGGAATGTTCTTGAAATTAAAACTCCAGAAAGAGAGTCTTATTTAAAAACACATACATTTTTTAAACCCCAGAAAATCCGTATTCGTTTAGAAGAGAAAATAAGTCTTGCAGAGGAAGATATAGGAGCACTTTTTCGGAGCTCCGCTATTCTAGAAAATATTAATGAAACAGCTCTAGGGATTCTCACAGGATTTGGATTACGTTTAAATATAGAGGACAATCTGTTCAATAAAACGATCACAAATATAACGTCTTATCCTACACGGCAAGATGAGGTTCTTTTTGCTCAAAAGGCCTTAAGTATTGATCGAGCCTATTTGGCTAAAAATTATAGCTTCAAAGATATTCATACTCATGTGTCTGTAGGATATTTAGAGGAAATGTATGCAGGATATGGAGGAGAAACTCTCTATCGTCCCTATGGAAAAACTTATGCATTTGGCATAGAGGGTTGGAAAACATATCATCGTGATCCAGAAAGCAATTTGAATCTTAAGTTACAAAATAATAATGACAATTGGACAGGATATGTGAATGCTTATTATGAGATGCCAGATATGTCGACAACGTTTCATGGCAAAATAGGGCGTTATTTAGGCGGTGATTTTGGAGGAACAATTTCCATTTCTCACCTCTTTAAAAATGATATTGATCTCACAGGTTATATCACGAGCACAGATGAAGATAATGTAGATGTGTTTGGAGGCACTGATAATACTTTTGGAGGAATTCAAATGAGTGTCCCTCTCAAATATAAGCGTTTTCCTGTCCCGTTAAGAAAAGCTTGTTGTGACCTTGATTTATTTATAGAGCCTTTAGGAAGAGATACCGGCCAAAGCCTTCGTGCTCCACTTCCTCTTTATAAGACAAGTGAGCCTCTCTCATATCGTCATGTTATTCAACATTGGGATGATATCAGAGAATAAGAAGAGAGATTTTCTAATCTGTTAAAAAATGTGATTGTCTTGGAATTTCTGCTTCATCCCAATGTCTATTAAATTGATTTCGATAGCTTTCAGCAATAACAGAATTTTGAACGAGAACAACTCGGGGAACAGGTTCCCACAATAAAATGGCATATTTGTCAGCGTAAACATAATAGGAGATATCTAAAAATCTGGTTTTAGACACCCAGCGATAGTCCGAAGTTGGATCTGCAAAATTTATATCTCCCTTTAAGCTTAGTATCCGTCCCCTAATCCCTTTTTCTTTATATTTCTCCATCATGTTTTGAAAATTCCCAGAGGTGACATCAATAAACTTTGTTTCATCAATAGAGCTAATAAGACGTTCTTCTCCAACTTTTAATGTAGAGAGGATATCATCCCAAAGGCGATAAATACTATCATTTCCTCGGAAAATACTGACATCTAAACGATCTCGTGCTAAGCGCACACCTGGGCCGTCTGTAAAGTCAATACCTGCTGTTTCAAGGGCATATTGAATAGCGGCTAAAGTATTGGGTCTTGGCGTTGTTTTTCCTCGTTCAATATTTGCTAAAGCTGGTTTTGATATTTCAGAATTTTCTGCTAATTGCTCCTGATTCCATCCAAGTAATGCCCTTGCAGCTTTGATTTGTGAAATAGTGATTGTCATGCATGAAGTATATTAAAAATATATTATATATGCACTAAAAATATTGATTTAAGGAGTGTCTTTTATATATAACAAAGGACTTTTTAAATAAAAGGTTTTATTGTTATGGCTAATTATTATGTGTTTGGATCAGGTGTAAGTGCTATTGTTACAGCTTTTTATGC
>JAJFGT010000022.1 GCA_021776015.1 Alphaproteobacteria bacterium | reverse complement strand
GAGGTAACGCCTCAAATTCTTTACGTTTTGACTCGAACCATCGTTCCATTTCTTCTGGCGCTCTCATGAGTTCTTGCATTTTACTCATAGCATTTAGATGTGCTTCATCTTGTTTTTGAAACATTTCCATTCCATGCTGCTTGCTCAATTCGGCTATTTCTTCAAATGAATCAGCACGAAACATTTCATCACATGCTCCGCCAAGTTGTTTGCAAGCCATCGCTTTCATAGTGCGTTCCTTTGTCTGTTTTTTAAAATATAACAGTTAAAGAGGTATCGTCACATTAACTTTTTATATGACCATCAGCGTTTTTAGCATGGAAATTGAGTGAGTCATTTTCTCATGCATTTAGAATCTAAAATAAAGTTACCATAATATTGACATTGTAGGTTTAGGTGTGCTATGTGAAATACAATATCAAAAAAAGATAAAAAGGAAACTAATAAAATGTCAGATGAATCAACGCGTGCTCTAAGAAATATTGTCTACCTCTCATCGGGGGTGATCATTGGACTAGCTATACCTGTCGTGATAACACTGAATAGTTCGAAGGATAGTTCGAATACACAGATTTCATGTACT
Organism: Alphaproteobacteria bacterium; assembly: GCA_021776015.1. Taxonomy (GTDB): domain Bacteria; phylum Pseudomonadota; class Alphaproteobacteria; order Micavibrionales; family Micavibrionaceae; genus UBA1850. The sequence continues at coordinate 2,909 of JAJFGT010000022.1, read as the reverse complement.
GTTCCTAATACTACAATTGACGCCATTAATAAGAATGAGTTACCCGTCTCACAGCTCTTTCAACATTGTGCCGAAGGTTTTACTCGACATATTACATCTGAGGTAGAGTGGGATGTATCAGAAGAAGGGCACACATTAACAATAAAATCTAAGCCAGACCCTGTTACCGATCTAAAGAAACAGCTTTCTTTTGGTATAGACGGTAACTGATTTTAGTTGCTTAATTGTCTTTTGGGTTTTAAACCTTCGCCTTCAGGTGGGCTGATGCGTTAATAAATGACGTATCCTTCAGCATATCTCTATTATGGTACTCTGATATTTCTGCTCTATTCTCTTTATCGCAGATGAAAAAAGCCAAATAATTTTGTATAGTTTAGAAGGTGTTATCAGACTAACCCGAAAAATCCTCAAAGCTCGTTTGCGTGTGATCCTATGTTACTCAAGAGAGATGTTTTGCCACCAGTGAGCCACGAAAGAGCTGAATCTTCGTAAGGAGTAAAAAATTACAGTTATCGATCAACAGGTAACTAAAACAGTATGGCAAATCTTACGTGCCCACGTATTTTCTGTATCATTTGATGATTCTATAACGCAATCTTCCGCATTAATTATTTCAAAAGCTATTGTTAGCTTTTTAACAATATCATCCTTGTGAACAGGAGTAATAATATCTAAATGTGTTGTTTTTTTGCCAGAACGGGAAGGAAAAAAACTAGCGCATCTATCAAGGTGCAATGCACTAAGTGCAGCTGTAGAAAGCTCTTTATATTTATCACCGTTTGCGGCGGCTCCACAAAACGTTACTCTTACACAAGGATACGCGTCTGTTCTTTTTTCATCATGGCCTGTTATGAGACGAATCCCATAATGGTATAACCCTTCTTCATTTGACATACGGAAACCTCCTTTAAAGCGTTTAATGGCAGAAAAATACCATGTTTTTTAAGAAAATGTCAATGGTTATGTTAATTTTATATTATACTGTCTGTGCCCTATACTCTACAGCCGATTGTAATGTAAGGACCTGACAGCTTTTTTCGTGATTAAAGAGATATCTATTATTAATCATCATTGTTTAAAATTTCTTCGAAAAAGATGTTAGCTCCTTTGGGGTGAATTTCATATGTTTCCGAAACATCCCATAAAATTTGAAACTGTGCCCTAAGCAATCCCAACATTTCTGCGCTTTCAATCATAAAACCAAAATTTTCTGACGCGGAAGAAATATATATCGCCTTATTTTCGTAATACCAACATCCCATACTAAAATTCATATCGTTTGGAGAAATTCTAATTTCACGTAGATATCGATCCCCAGTACCCAAAAATTCAGGAGAACCTAATATTTCAGCCTGCTCACGTTGCCAGACTGATTTAAAAGAAATATTTCTTCGTATTCTCTCTTTGTTATGGTGTCTTAGAAACTCTGGCGTTACTGTATCCAACATGGATTGAATAGGCCATATGGTATAACTTTCTATGCCTTCATATTGCAACATATCTTCCATCAAGCTCTGGACACCTTCTTGCCCTTCATAGAATTTGACGCTGGGACGAAAGGGGCTTAAACCTGCACGTTCTTCCAATATGGGTATCATAGTATCTAGCGTTCTTTGTTCGCGACGCATTTCATCCATTTTACGGGCATATAAAATTCTAATTTTCTCGGCTGGCTCAGCTTCAAATATTTTAATGCTTTTAGATATTGATTGATGAGCCATGCCACCAGATATCAGCTTATTCAAATATCCATAAACTGTGGGTCTTGGCATGTCTAAAATATTAGACATTTTACCGCCAGATTGAGGTCCATGGTTCAGCAAAGTTTCATAAACTAGTGCCTCATCTTCTGAAAATCCTAATGTTTTGAAAATGGAATGAATCAAAATACTCCCTTTTTTATTTCTATATAGTGTCTAAAAATTACGACAGTAGTTTGCATAGTTCCATATTTATCTATATTTATCAAGAAAAAATGAGGAAATTGAGATGGACCCTTCTGCTGAAACCTTTGTTTCTCTTGCAAAACAAACAAATCGCATAACTGCATTAAAGAAAATTGATGAAACAACACAGCATTTAATAGAAAAAACCGGCAAAGGCTGGGATTTATCTGATGTGAATCTATCGGGGCTGGATCTCAGTGAGTTTAATCTGGAAAGAGCTATTCTAAACCAAACGCAATTGTATGGCACTAAACTATGTTATTGCAATTTAAAACATGCAGAAATAACGTGCGCAGGGCTTCATAGAACTGATTTTTCGCATACAAATTTATCCTATGCGTATATGCATGCCATTGCTGCTCAAGTCTGCAATTTCAATCATGCGAATATGAGCTACATAGCGGATGCAACAGGAAGTCTTTTTCATGGTTGCAATCTCAATCAAGTTCAAGCCTTACACTCCAACTTTTCGGGAAGCACATTCTACCAAACGAATTTTGAAAATGCTGATTTCTCATATGCAAAGCTACATGGTAGTACGATTAGTGAAAGTAATTTAAACAATGCTAAGCTCAAAGCATCGTCAGTTGACGGGTTTATCATTCAAAAAAGTAGCCTCTATAAATTGGATTTGACCAGTGCACATGGTAAAAATATGTCTATTATTGATCCAACAGGATGTGATGGATTATTGTTAATAGATGCTACATTACAACAATTACAGCTTATTCGTCTAAGTGGTCAGGGTGTCGTTTTTCAAAATTTAGAAAGTGATAACTTACATGCAATTCATTGCAATCTATGGGGATGCCAAGCACAAAATTTGAAAGGACGCGAAGCAGTTTTCCGCGACTGCAATTTATCAAACGCAAATTTCTCCAATTCTTATTTATACCGCAGCACCTTTACAGGAGGAACCGCGCAATCTATGCGTTTGAATGCGGCTGATTTTTCTGATGCCAA
>JAJFGT010000210.1 GCA_021776015.1 Alphaproteobacteria bacterium | reverse complement strand
CCAGACATTAGTCTATCTAAATAGAATGCGTCCAATGCACTGAGTACTATTCCAGTTGCTACTCCAATCCCTCCCGTTCCTACAACATCAGAAAATAGCCCTGCACTTGTAAATAGCATCCACCGAACACTCTTACCGGGTAGCTTATCCAGAAATGTTTCTTTTGTTATCTCAGCATAATAGCTTTTAAAAACATCTTGATCAGGCTCTGATTCTGATATCCATTTCTTAAATTTTTGTGATTTTTTAAGGACTAAAATTAGTTCATCTAAATCAATCTGCTTTTTGTTTACAGCCTCCCTTAAAGCCCTAGCATCATCAAAAACAAAACCTTGAAAATCTTGGATTTGTTTAGAGCTTTTAATACTCTTTTCTAAAAGATAATTAACCTTATGTGACATAAGATTAGAGCTCAATTCACTTGTCGCTATTTCTGAAAGGTTATTTGATGAGAAGTAAAGTTCACCTTCTGTATCTAAAGTGTGCGCCAATATAAGGGATGGGGTTATTGTTGAATGAGTAGGTGGTATATATTTATGATAGATTTGATTTAATGCAATAAAATCTATGTTGGTCTCAATTATAATACCTTTCTCTGTTTTTTCTGTTTGAAATATGAAATTATTTACATTTATTTCTTTAGGAAAAATGGACTTAATAATGCTTTTAGCTGAATTATTAATATATTTTTGGTCAAGAAAAGACTTCATTCCTCCTTCTAAAATTATATCCTCATGATTTCTAATTTTGATTAAGTCTTGTATTCTTCGTGCTGTACGCCTTCCTTTTCCATCCTTTCCTATAACATCCATACATATTTTTTGAAGTTCTTGTTCATATGTATGTTGGGGCGAAGATATTTTGGTAACATTATGATATGGGACTCCATTAAATGTTTGGCTTACAACACCTAAACTTGTCTCTGTATAAATAATGTTTAGTAAGCCTTCTTCAATTAGCTTTTCTATACGGTCTGTTCCAAAGTATGTAAAAAGTTGTCTCAAAATAGATGAATTTGCAACAATAGACGTTTCTCCATAGAACAGCATACATTCAACTAATGAACCAATATCCAGTGGATTAGTTGTATCCGTTTTATTTTGATTAAAGAATGTAATTGATTCAAACATAAGGATATTTTTTCTTACTGAAGGTATAAATTAATTTATTAGAAAAACTAACATCACATGATGTTAGTTTTTCTTATTCAGGCTTTGTAGCCTCACACCTCTCCAACAGAACATAAAACAGAAACCTCAACAAGAAATAACTTGCGAATTGTGCTGTGTCACTTAGGATGTGTTAGGGACTTTAACAGGGTTTAAGAAGACAAAAACTGAGGGAAAAAACATGGCACGTACTGGTCACGATTCACTAAAAACACGGAAAACATTAACTGTTGAGGGAAAAGACTATGATTACTTTTCATTGAACAGTGTCTCTGAAACACTTGGAAATATTGACAAGCTCCCCTTTACGCTCAAAATTCTACTGGAAAATCTTCTCCGTTTTGAAGATGGTCGTTCTGTGACAACAGACGATATACAGAGCCTCATTGATTGGCAAAAGAACAAACGCTCAGACAGAGAAATCGCCTACCGCCCTGCCCGTGTATTAATGCAAGATTTTACAGGTGTCCCCGCTGTTGTTGATTTAGCCGCTATGCGAGAGGCTATGGTTTCTTTGGGTAGTGACCCACAAAAGATTAACCCTCTTTCCGCCGTTGATCTTGTGATTGACCATTCCGTTATGGTGGATGAATTTGGAAATGAAGAGGCCTTTCAAAAGAATGTCACTCGTGAATTTGAACGGAATGAAGAACGCTATAAATTCTTACGTTGGGGGCAAGATGCCTTTGATAACTTCCGTGTTGTTCCTCCTGGAACAGGGATTTGCCATCAGGTTAATCTTGAATATCTTGCGCAAACAATTTGGTCAGAACCTGATCAAAATGGACGAAAAGTAGCCTATCCTGATACACTCGTTGGAACAGATTCTCATACAACAATGGTCAATGGCCTAGCCGTTCTTGGCTGGGGTGTTGGAGGCATTGAGGCCGAAGCCGCGATGCTCGGACAACCCATTTCTATGCTGATCCCTGAAGTCATTGGTTTTGAGCTAACAGGACAGCTTCCTACAGGGATAACGGCGACAGACCTTGTTCTTACCGTTACAGAAATGCTTCGTGAGTATGGCGTTGTTGGAAAATTCGTTGAATTTTATGGCGATGGTCTTGATCATATGAGCCTTCCTAACCGTGCCACTCTTGGAAATATGGCGCCTGAATTTGGCTCTACATGCGGATTTTTTCCAATCGATGAAGAAACACTTCGGTATTTAGACTTTACGGGACGTGACCCTCATCAAGTCAAAGTCGTGGAAGCTTACGCTAAAGAACAAGGTCTTTGGCGGGAAAAAGGTCACAGACCAGAATTCACAGACACACTCCACCTCGACATGGGATCTGTTGTTCCCTCCATTGCAGGGCCTAAACGTCCTCAAGATCGGATACAACTTACAGAGACCGTTGATGCCTTTCAAACTGTCAATGCAGACACACACAAAATGCCCGTAGAAGGAACAGATTATACAGTTGATAATGGCGATGTTGTCATTGCCGCTATCACAAGCTGTACAAACACCTCTAATCCATCTGTTATGGTGGCGGCAGGGTTACTTGCACGCAAAGCCAGAGAAAAAGGATTACAGGTTAAGCCTTGGGTTAAAACCTCCTTAGCCCCTGGCTCACAAGTCGTGACAGATTATCTAGAACGTGCAAACTTACAAGATGATTTGGATGCCCTTGGCTTTAACCTTGTTGGATGTGGGTGCACAACATGTATTGGAAATTCAGGGCCTTTATCTCCCTCCATTGCGCGTGCTATTGAACAAGGCGATTTAACCGTCACAAGCGTTTTATCTGGAAATCGTAATTTTGAAGGCAGGATCAGCCCCCATGTCAAAGCCAACTATTTGGCATCCCCTCCTCTTGTTGTGGCCTATGCGTTGGCCGGATCGATGAAGCATGATCTTTATAATACACCTTTGGGACAAGACACAGATGGAAACGATGTCTATATGAAAGATATTTGGCCGAGTGATCAAGAAATCCAAGAAACCATCAATCAGTGCCTCACAAGACAAATGTTTGAAGAGCGCTACAAAGATGTCTTTAAAGGCTCCAAAGAATGGCAGGCTTATGGACAAGGCACAGCACAACAGACCTATCAATGGGATGCAGATTCAACCTATGTTAAAAACCCTCCTTTTTTCGAAGGGATGGGATTGGAGCCTGATGCATTATCCGATATTAAAGACGCGCGTATTCTAGCCGTATTAGGAGAGTCTGTGACCACAGACCATATCTCTCCTGCTGGTGCGATTAAACTCGACTCTCCCGCAGGACGCTATTTACAATCCCATAACATCGAAGCTCGAGACTTTAACTCCTATGGATCACGTCGAGGCAACCATGAAGTGATGATGCGGGGAACCTTTGGAAATATACGGATTCAAAATGAAATGACTCCAGATATTGAAGGTGGCTATACACAACATGTTCCAACATCCGAAACAATGTCCATTTACGATGCCGCTATGCAATATATTGCAGAAGACATTCCTCTCGTTGTCATTGCAGGGGCTGAATATGGAACAGGCTCGTCACGAGACTGGGCAGCCAAAGGCACGCGTCTTTTAGGCGTGCGTGCTGTCGTCACAGAAAGCTTCGAGCGTATTCATCGCTCTAACTTGATTGGAATGGGTGTTTTACCTCTTCAATTCCAAAAGGGAGACACACGAAAAAGTCTTAATATAACTGGATTTGAAACCATCACTATTAGTGGAATTTCAGATATCACCCCTCGAGGAGATGTTACAATGGAGATCATTTATGCTGATGGAAGTGCTGCCACCACACAGTTACGTGTGCGGATTGATACAGAAGATGAACTTGACTATTATAGAAATAGTGGTATTTTACACTTTGTCTTAAGACGATTGGCACAGGGCACGTCTTAAGCGGTTTTAATAAACCACGAAAAGATTTGCAATGAACAAAAATACGAATACAGAACCTCAGTCAGAGGTCAGGGAGTTTCTCCAAGATCTCTCCTTAACAGCAGCATGGTTGAAAACAAAAGACTCAGATGGAAAATATTCCAATCTAAGAGAAACTTTTGAGAATATGGCTGATTCATTTAAAAAGCCGATCGTATCTGCTACATTTGTTGGAGTAGTTATTATGTCGAGTTACTCAGGGGGCTTGATCGCACAGTGTGTCGCTTTTTTGTCTCATGATTTTAATAGAGATCGTGGAAATCAGATTGTTCATAATGAAAAAGCAACACACTCAACAAATTTCGTCGATCTCCCAGATACATTTATAGCAAGGCAGAAAAGAGCCTATAAAGAAGCTTCCCATAAAGAATATATGATCGGCGGAGGCTTATTGGGAGGCTCGTTTGCTTTCTTAAGCTTATTAGGTGGTACTGCAAACACCCTACGACAAGGGCAGAAAAAGAACGAACACTCCCCCTCATGACTAAAGTGATGTTTTCACTGGCATTTTTTTGCATTCAGCCCTTGATCAACCACATACTGTCGCCAATCAGCTTTCTTTTTTCCGCCCTTTGAAAACATTACGACTTCTGCTTCTTCACCGCTTATGTCGATCTGCTTAGAAACATCGTCTACAATCTTGCAAAATGCCGCATAGACATTGTGATCATTCTTTTTTGACACATGCCCCGCGTAAAGATGAACGATTTGATCATCACAAAGAAGATTAACAGATTTCGAAGTCCATTGATCCATAATGTAGCCACGATGATCAGAATGACAGAAGAAAATCAGTTTCGTGAAGTACGCAGCACCCATGCCAAGTGCTTCTTTTTGCTTCCAGACATCATAAAATT
>JAJFGT010000209.1 GCA_021776015.1 Alphaproteobacteria bacterium | reverse complement strand
ATATCGTGGCAAGAAGACCGCATTTCACCAATTGTAATATCATCTTTTGTAATGATTTCTCCAAAAGCGGGAAAATTGTCTCCTTCAACATATTTTAGATGTTTCTTTGCCAACCCTCTATTTTGAATACGAGAGGTGAGCTCTTGTCCGATATAACATCCCTTTGTGTAGGAGACACCATAACAGTGGGTGATATTCAGTTCTTCCAGTGTCGAACGTTCCAATACAGCATCACGGCTTCCATCTGCAATTTCAAGTTGAATACGAAGTCTATCCCAAAGCTCAAAAGGTTCTTCTTTGAGTGTCGTTGGTTTTGTGAGACTTCTCCAGCCTAATCCTGCATGACGAGGGTCGGAATAGCCTGGTAAAGGCTGTTCTCCAAAACAAATATAAATGGGGCTATTTTCTTCGATAGAGAGACAGATATTAGATCTAAGTCGATATCTTTCCAATCGTGCAAAGAGATCTTGAGCTCGACTTTGCCCTTCGCATTCAAGAATAAGAACTTCAGGGCCTTGTGAGATAAAAAAATCGTGCAAAAACTTCCCTTGAGGTGTCAGAAGACATGCATAAATAACAGAGGACGATGCATTTTTTAAAAGATTTATATCATTAGAGATAAGTCTTTGAAGAAAGTCAAAGCGATCGACACCCTCAACATAAATGAGTCCACGAGTTGATATCTTAACAAAGAACTTCTCTGAATCCGGAAGGTTGCTCATTCATTTAGATTGTCAAAATCGCCTTTTGTTTTCGGTTCTGCATCCCAACCAAATCGTTTGTAGTTAGTTGTGGACTCTGTGCCTGAGCGAGTTTTACGCTGAGCGTCTTGAAGAGCCTCTACGTAGTTATTCTCAGATCTTGTTTTTGTTTTGTAAGGAAGGTGCGCTACACGTTCCCATCCACGAGCATCCATACATTCTTCAAAATCATAAGAGACGGAGGCCTCATTAAGAAGGTAACCATCTCTTTCGGGTGTTTCCCAAGTCTGAAGTGTGATTTGTTCGTCTGTTAGATCAGGGTTTATATTAGGCGCAGGAAAAGCATTTTTAATTGTTCCAATACGCTCGAGTTCATGAAGTTCAGAGACACAGCGAGAGATGTCTCGTTGAATCATTTGTTGTGCTTTAGGCCCTCTTTGATAAATAGATTCAGAGGCATTGGTGCGTTGCCAATATTGAGCATCCTTAAAATCAACCTTTTTTGAGCCTCCGCATGCGACCAATGTAGTTGCGGAGATAACAAGGAGAGGAACAAAAAAAGTTTTTTTCATAATTTAAAGCCTATATTGATATTCTAGAATTTCGTTAACGTATTTTTTAGAGTGTACCATCTTGTTTTCAAATGCTCAATCGTCTTCTGCGTCTTCTTGATACCACCAAGTTTCTAAGATTCCTCCATACAGAGGCGTTGTTTGAGGAGATTTTAGAGATGCTCTATAAATATAATTATCACTTGGTGTATAGAAAAGAGGTATCGTCAGAACATGGTTAAGCAGTTTTTGATCCAGAGCCTGAACAGAAGAAAGAATCTCTTCTCGTGTCTTTGCATCTGGAATGGTTTTTAAAAGTGAGTCGATCTGCTCATCACAAATCCCAGAAAAATTCCAACGCATTTCCTGTTTGGCAGCTTGGCAACTCCAATATTGATATTGTTCTGTTCCAGGAGAAAGGCTAGAGGTCCAATGATATGCAACCATATCATAATCATAAATGTTAAGACGATCTCTAAACGCAGCGCTATCAAGTGTGCGTGCACGCGCCTCTATCCCTAATCGTTTGAGGCGCGCTATAAAATTAAGAGCTATTTTTTCTTGCTCCAGTGTCTCCACTGTTATTTCGAAAGAAAAGGGCTCTCCTGTCTCTTGATGAATTCTAATTCCATTAACAGTCTTCCATCCAGACTGAGAAAGAAGTTTGGAGGCTTCCTGTAGTCTTTGACGAAGGGTAAGAGACGAAAGAGGTGACCATACTTCTTTTGATTTTGGAGCAGCAAGCTCAGAGTTTTCAAAAAAACTAGTGATTCGTTTTTTTTGTCCATAATAGAGATTCTGGTTAATCCATTCTCCATCAAAGGCAAGATTAAGGGCTCGCCGTACATTAATATCATCAAAGGGAGGTCGCCGAGTATTAAAAATAAAGGATTGAATCTGAACGGGACGTTTATGAAGGAGGGGGGCTTTAATGAGATCTGTGTGAGCCTCATAAAGTGTTGCCCATTTAGCAGCATCTGTTTCTCTTCGAAGATCAATGTTACCTTTTAGAAAAGATTCGAGAGCGACAGTGTCATCACGATAATATTCATAGGTAATACTATCAAAATTGTAGTGCCCCACATTGATGGGAAGATCTTTTGCCCAATAATTCCCGTCTCGTTCAAAAATAATATTTTTACCAACATCAACAGATTTGATTTTATAAGGCCCAGAAGAAACGGGAGGAAGGAGTGTTGCAGAATCGAATGTTTTGTTTTGCCAGTAATTTTTTGATAAAACAGGCATCATTGCTATAATCATAGCTGTTTCTTGATCGTACCCTTCTTTAAACTCAAAACGTAAACTTAAGCGCCCAAGTTTTTCAGCCTTTTTAATGAGTTTATAAATACGGCGCATATTAGGCCGTCCTTCCGTTTTTAAAATCTCATAGGTAAAGAGGATATCATCGGCTGTAATGGGTGAATTATCGTTAAATCGTGCCCGAGGATCAATTGTGATGGTAATGGATGAACGGTCTTCAGGAATGTCGACATGCTCAGCAATCAGAGGATAAAGGGTAAAGGGTTCATCCCAAACACGACGCATCAAACGATCATATACAAGATGAAGTCCTTGTGCCGCTGTCCCTTTTAAAGCAAATGGGTTCACTGAATCAAAGGTTCCTATATGGGCATGTTTAATATGCCCTCCCTTCGGAGCTTTTGGGTTCGCATAGTCCACATGTGTTATATCACTTGTATATTTAGGTGCCCCATGCATCGCAACACCATATGATATGACACTGCCATCTTGTTGAGAAGTTTTTGTATACTCGTCTGCAAAGGCTTGTGTAAAGACAGGGAGT
>JAJFGT010000208.1 GCA_021776015.1 Alphaproteobacteria bacterium | reverse complement strand
CTGTTTTCTATTTAGTGGAGGTACGGATATTTCTTATATGCCTGCATTGGGTTTTAGTGTTATTGCCCTTTATCTGGCATGGTCATCTGATAAAAGGCCTAGTCAAAGAATAGATATTCCTCTTCATACTTTTCTATATGGTTTATTTCTTGTGTATGCAGGGTTGTCCTTTTTTTGGTCTTCTGCTCCTTATATTACACTCGTCACATGGCTTATTATGTGCATGATGCCTGTCGCCTATTTGGTGGGTCGTTGCCTTTTGCAACAAGGGACTCAAAAGACACCTCGCTTTATCTTATTTAGTTTTATTCTTTTGGTAGGACTCTTTTGTATGTATGGAGTTTCAGATATTTCTATTGGGTCTGAATCTCGTATGAGCTCTGTGTTTTCTAATCCCAACACATTTTCTGCTTTATTAGTTCTATGCTTGATTCCCTGTGTCATCTTTTTTATCCAAAATCCAACTCATAAATTTATATGGGGAGCATTATGTACGTTGTTTATTATTGCTCTTATTATGACTGGGAGTCGATCTGGATTGATGAGCTCTATGTTGGCTGTGATCCTGATTTTTATCCTCGTCCCTCAAAAAGGAAAATATAAATATGCCTTGATGTTGATGGGTGTGTATGTGTTGATTGTCGCCATGGCTGTTGGAGCGGGGCTGTCCCCTTTTACGCGTATCCTTGAAACATTTTCTGATGCACATAGAGAGAGTACTCAAGGACGTTTGATAATATGGGCAGGCAGTTGGGCGATGACAAAGGATTATATGTTTTATGGAACAGGGCTTGGGACATTCTTTTTAAATTACCCGCCCTATCGTCTTCCCTCTGATCCTTCTGTTGGAGATTGGGCGCATTGGGATGGACTTCAACTCTGGAGCGAAATTGGATTATTAGGAATACTTTTATGGCATGGATTTTGGGGATTCCTTGCTGTATCACTTTTCCGAAATAGAAAAACACTCTCTCCTTATGCCATTATTGGAGGAGTTAGCTGTTTTGCTCTCTTTTTCCAAAGTCATCTCACATATCTTTATACAATACTTCCTCTTCTTTTTGTGTTTGGAATGGCGCTGGCATTCTATGATCACACGAATAAGGCTTCTCCTGTGATCGCTTTGCCTAAAACACTAAGTTTTTTTATCTTAGCTTTTCTTATGTTGCTTGCTTTGCAATCATCATCATCAATGCTTTTGTCACAACAAGCCCAAAAAGACTCATTTTTCTTGAAAAAAGAACAGGCTCTCCAAAAAATGAATTGGGTTGAAAAATTTGGCTCTCCTTATTTCTATGACCATTATTTAGCACAAGGACGAAAAGGTAATTTTACAGCCGTTCAAAAAGCTAAGGATAATTGTGATCCCTGTGCGATGCCTTACCTTATCGAGGGTTTTTTATATATTCAGCAAGAAGAGATGATTCTAGCACAACAGGCATTTGAAAAAGCTCTCCAAAAAGATCCTTCAGATCCAATGAATCGTATTTATTTAATCCGCCTTCTTGTGGCTCAAAATCAATTGTCTGAGGCACAGAGACTTGCTAGAGAAGGTTTTAATTATCCCGTTGAATCCCAACATGCAAAATATTTTAATGGCATTATTTTGAAATACACTCTACCCAATTCTATAAAAACACGGTAAAATCTTCGAGATGACAATAGCAATTATTATTCCAGCTCGGTATGCTTCAACACGGTTCCCCGGAAAGCCTCTTGTAAAAATAGCAGGGGAAAGCATGTTGTCTCGTGTGGTTAATATTGGACGACAGGTTCAAAAGAGCTATCCCGAGATTATGTTGGCTGTTGCGACAGAAGATCAACGCATTGCTGATCATTGTAAAGAAATTGATGTGACATGTATCATGACATCAGATCAATGTCACACGGGATCAGATCGTGTTTTGGAAGCGGCCTTAATGTTAGAAAATACACCTGATATTGTGATTGGATTACAAGGAGATGCACCCTTTATACCACTTCATGTGATTGAAGAATTGATTAAAGCATTTGAGAAAGCGCCAGAGGCACAAGTTGTTACACCTGTTGTCTCTCTTCGATGGGCAGAATTAGATGCTCTCAGAGAGCAAAAACCAATCACTCCTTTTAGTGGAACAACGGCCATTGTAAATACAGAGAGTCAGGCACTTTGGTTTTCTAAGAATATTATTCCAGCTATTCGTAAAGAAGATGATTTAAAAACAAAAAGTGAGTTTTCACCTGTCCATCAGCATTTAGGTATATATGGGTATCGTCTTGAAACATTGAAGAAATTCGTTTCTTTGAGACACGGATATTACGAAAACTTAGAAGGATTAGAACAGTTGCGCCTGATTGAACATGGCATTCCTATTACAGCCGTTCCTGTAAGCGTTGATTTAGGATGCGTACAGGCAGGGATTGATTCGCCTGAAGATGTTGAACGTGCAGAAAAAATATTAAAGACTATGGCCGTATGACAGTAACACGCCTTCTTATTGCACGTCATGGTAATACGTTTACACCTGATCAAACGC
>JAJFGT010000207.1 GCA_021776015.1 Alphaproteobacteria bacterium | reverse complement strand
CATGTTTCATTTCACCAGATGCATAGCCTTCGGCATGTATATATGAAATTTCTTTGAGTTTTAAGGCGCCCTCTAGGGCCATGGGATAGAGAGTTCCTCGTCCAATATAGAGGACATCTCGAGCATTTAAAATTTGTTTTGCAATTTGCTGAATAGGCTCATCTTGATTGAGCATTTTTCCTGCTTGGGTTGGGACATGACGAAGGGCTGTTGTAAGGGTTTCAATCTCATCTTTTGAAATTGTATTTTTAGCGTCAGCAACAGCAAGAGCCAAGCATGCAAGTGTGGCTAATTGTGTAGTAAAGGCCTTGGTTGATGCCACACCAATTTCTGGTCCTGCGAGTGTGTGCAACACAGAATCAGATTCACGCTCAATGGTACTTTCAATTGTATTGACGATAGAAATGATTTTTTGGTTTTGACGTTTGCAGTATCGAAGAGCCTCTAATGTATCAAGGGTTTCTCCAGATTGAGATACAAACAGAGCAACGCCTCCTTCTGGCATGGGGGCTTCACGGTAACGAAACTCGGAGGCAACATCCAGTTCACATGGAATGCGTGCAATTTGTTCAAACCAATATTTTGCTACCATACAAGCATAATAGGCCGTTCCACATGCAATAAGTGTAATGCGAGGTGTTTTTGTCAAAAGTTCTAGAACCGATTCAGGGAGGGTTATTTTTCCTGTGGCAGGATTGATAAAGGAATTAAGAGTGTCTCCAATAACAGATGGTTGCTCGTAGATTTCTTTGAGCATAAAATGAGGATATTCTCCTTTTCCTGTTGTGGCACCGCTTTGTGCGGTAATACGAATAGGGCGTTTTACAGGCAAATTGTCATTAGAATATATTTCGATACCGTCTCCTGTGACAGTGACCCGATCACCATCTTCCAAAAATGTTATTTTTTTAGTAAGGGGGGCCAGAGCATAAGAATCTGAGGCTAAAAACATCTCGCCCTCTCCATATCCAACAGCCAAAGGTGTCCCATTACGGACTCCAATCATAAGATTTTCCTCTCCTGCAAATAAAACAGCCAGAGCATAAGCGCCCTTAAGACGATCAAAGGCTTTAAACGCAGCTTCTTTGGGTGAGTTTCCTTGAGTTAGATAATGTGTGATGAGATAGGCAACAGCTTCTGTATCTGTTTCGCTCTCAAAGCGATATTGATGTTGTTCTAGCTCTGCTTTAAGTTCTCTATAGTTTTCAATGATCCCGTTATGGACAACAGCCACTTTATCTGTAGCGTGAGGATGCGCGTTATTTTCTGTTGGACGACCATGCGTTGCCCAGCGTGTATGCCCGATTCCAATATGGCCACTCAAAGGGTGAGTTTTTATTTTTTTATCCAGATTGATCAGGCGTCCTTCTGCCCTACGCTTTTCAATTTTACCGTTGACGAGTGTTGCAATTCCTGAGGAATCGTAACCCCTGTATTCCAGTCGTTTTAAGCCATCAACAAGACGAGGTGTTACATCGTCTTTACTAATAATTCCAATAATTCCACACATAAAGTTGTTTTCGCTCTCTTTTGTTTTCTACAAATAGAGAATATCAATTCGTTCATTTTCTACAAATCACGGTACGTTACAAGCTATTGCAAAAAAGCTGTTGAAATACAATGGGGTGTCTTATGGGAACTGAACGGAGCCTCTGGATTTTTGATAGGGCTGAAGTACTTTTTTAGGTGTGTTGTCATTCGCATTGACGCCACCCCCGCTAGATCCTGCTAAGGACCCTCTAAGTAAGATAATGCTAATACGCCTGTTTTGACTATCAAGAGGATCATCTTTATTGAAATGATCTGTATCTGATTTTCCAACAACATTAGAAATTTTGGCGGGAGGAACACCATGTTCAATTAAAACGCGACGACTAGAATTGGCTCTATCTGCTGAAAGTTCCCAATTTGAATAACGACCATTTCCACGAAAAGGTTTTCCATCCGTATGTCCTCGAATAGAAATATTATTAGGCATAGTCTGTGTTACTTTTGCCACAAGAGCCATTAATTTTTCAGTTTTTTCAAACATTTGAGCACTTCCAGATGGAAACATAGGGTCTCCTTGTTGGTCAAGAATTTGAATCCTTAATCCCTCCGTTGTCATATCAACCATAAGGTTTTTTGAAAGTTCTTTTAGCTCTGAGTCTGTACGAATAGCTTGCTGTAATTTTTCACTGGCTTGTGCAAAGTCTTTATTCTCTTGCTCTCGCTTAAGTTTATCAAATTGGCTTTCTGAGACATGCTTTAAATCTTCTTTTTGAGCATCTTTAGTTGCTTTTTCTCGAGATAAGTCAGGAGGGATTGGGGGTTGAAGCATTTCAGTCATAGCACCAACTTTTGATTGAGAGGTTCCTCCCAACATGCCATCTGCACCAGATTCTACTCGAGATATTTTAGGGTGACTAGGATCAATAAAGAAGGCAGCAAGATCAGCTTTTTGTTCATCTGTTGTTACATTGACGAGCCATAGAAGTAAAAAGAGTGCCATCATAGCTGTTACAAAATCGGCGAAAGCAACTTTCCAAGCGCCACCATGATGCCCAGCAGCCACTTTTTTTACTCGCTTTATAATAATAATGGGACGCTTAGGATCGTTTTTACTGCTGGCCATGTTTTATGCCTATGTTGAAGAAGGGAGTTGATTCACGTAGTCTTCCAACTCAAGGAACTCTGGCTGTACATCATGTGAAAGAAGTTTTCTGGCAAATTCAATAGAAACTTGAGGGGCTGATCCTTGAAGATATGCTAGAATACCAACTTTGATAGATTTATAATACATTACTTCTGATTCAGCGCGCGCAAGCATGGCACTTCCAATGGGGCCTACAAAGGCATACCCTAACCAAACACCAAGGAATGTCCCTGTAAGTGCAGCTCCAATCAATTTCCCTAAAACTTCGGGAGGCTCTGCAATAGAGGCCATGGTTTTAATGATTCCTAGAACAGCAGCGACAATCCCCAAGGCTGGAAGGCTGTCTGCAACTGATTGTATGGAGTGTCCAGGTTGTGAATGATGATGTTCAATCGTCTCAATTTCTTCATCCATGAGAGCTTCTAATTCATGAGGATTTTCGTTTCCAAGTGAAATAATTCGAAGATAATCACACAAAAAGAGAACAGCTTCTCTATTTTTAGAAAATTTAGGAAATTGGTTAAAAAGAGCGCTGTCTTTAGGGCTTTCAATATGTTGCTCTAAGGCAAGCCATCCTTTTGTTCTGGCTAATTTAAAAATAGAGTATAGAAGTCCCAGCATCTGGAGGTAATCATCTTTATCGTACGCTGTGGGCTGCTTCAGTGCTTTAAAGTATGTCAGTGTAAACTTGACCTGTGCAGGTGTGTTCGCAATGATAAAGGCACTGACTGCAATCCCAAGAATAATAAGCATCTCTCCTGGTAAAGCGGGAATAACCATACTCTCCATAACACCAAAGATAAGCTCCATATTGAAATGTGCGGCTAACATGAAGCCAACAATTGTGGAGAAAAGAACAAGAAAGATTCCAATAAATTTCATGTGTAAAGCAAGTCCTTAAGAATTATATGAATAATAGTGATAGATTATTAATAAGAAGAAATCCCCTTTTGTTTTTCTAAGATACTGTATTTGTGCTTCTGGCTCAAGATCAGTTTTTAGAAGAGAATTATTTTGAGCTTAGAATTTATAATATTAGATCATTTTTGATTTAAAATGTTGGCAGCATCATTAGCAGAATAAGTTAGAATTCCATCCGCTCCAGCTCGCTTAAAGGACAGAAGTGTTTCCATCATTGTTGTTTCATAATCCAGCCATCCTTGCGCGTGAGCGGCTTTGAGCATGGAATATTCACCACTGACATTATAGGCAAATGTAGGCATTTGAAATGTATCTTTCACGCGATAAAGGATATCCAAATAGGCAAGTCCTGGCTTTACCATTACCATATCAGCACCCTCTAAAATATCTTGCTCTGTTTCACGTAAGGCCTCTTCAGCATTAGCAGGGTCCATTTGATATGTCTTACGGTCTTTCGCTACATGCTCATATTGCCCAAGAGCGCATCCTGCAGCATCACGGAAAGGACCATAGTACGTGGAGGCAAATTTTGAAGAGTAGGCCATGACTGGAATTTGTTCAAAACCACTCCTATTAAGAGCTGCACGAATAGCCCCTACCTGCCCATCCATCATCCCCGATGGGGCAATGATGTCTGCGCCAGCTTCGGCAGAAATAAGGGCTTGTTTAGCAATGTTTTCAATTGTTCTATCATTGTCAACGTCACCGTTTTCTGCAAGAGGACCACAGTGACCGTGATCTGTGTATTCACAAAAGCATGTGTCTGCAATAATGGCACTATCAGGAACAGCATCTTTTGCACGGGAGATCATGCGATCCAATAAGCCACCTTTTTTCATAGAATCTTGTCCTGCGCCATCTTTGTGATGAGAGACTCCAAAAAGAATAAAGCTTTGAATCCCTTTATGTGCACTCTGTTGTAGACATTGGGATAAGCTTTGTTCTGTCTCGCGAAAAACACCAGGCATTGAAGCGATTTCTTGTCGTTCTGATAAGTTTTCATCTACAAAAATAGGAAGAATTAAGTCATGTGTGGAAAGCTGTGTTTCTCTTACCATGTTACGAAGAGCGGGAGACTGCCTCAAACGCCTGAAGCGTGTGCTGGGTATAAAATCTGTGGTCGCCATTCAGATATCTTTCCTTGAAAAATGGTGGAGTAGTTAAGCTTAAAAGCTGTTTATGAGGATTTTATAGGTAGAGAAGAGTAAGTTCAAGAAGTGTTTTAAGCGCCTTCTTAATTCAAAAGGAATGTAGTTTAACTAGGGTATAAAAACACTAAACTGATTATTTTACTTTTTCTTCATAAACGGTATGATATGATTGCCGTGCGAGGTAGTTTGAGTAGTTGTCTTGGGCTATGTAGTGTATGGATTTTAATATAATAAAT
>JAJFGT010000206.1 GCA_021776015.1 Alphaproteobacteria bacterium | reverse complement strand
GTATCATGGTCGCACCAAGTTGTTCTCTCTTGCATAGCCCTGTTGATCTTGACCAAGAGATTAAAATGGATTCCCAAATTAGAAATTGGATGGCATTTGCTACACAAAAAGTAAAAGAAATTTCAACACTGGCCAAAGCTCTCAACGAAGGAGAAGCGTCCATTGCATCTGAATTGACACATAGCAATGATGTTGCTGAAGAGCGCAGAACATCCTCTCGCATCCATAACCAAGACGTTAAAGCCCGCGTTGCAGACATCTCACCTGATATGTCGACCCGCAACCATGTCTTTGCAGAACGACGCGTTGCTCAACAAGCAGCACTTGGGTTACCGTCTTATCCTACCACTACAATTGGATCCTTCCCTCAAACAATGGACATTCGAAAAGCTCGTGCAGCTTTTAAAAAAGGAGAATTATCCGAGACCGATTATCAAACAGCCATGAAAAAAGAAATTGAGCAGGTTGTTGCATATCAAGAAGAAATCGGAATGGATGTTCTTGTCCATGGAGAAGCTGAACGAAACGATATGGTTGAATATTTTGGAGAACAACTTGAGGGATATATCTTTTCAAAACTCGGCTGGGTTCAATCTTATGGATCTCGATGTGTAAAACCTCCTATTATTTATGGAGATGTTTCTCGTCCCAATCCTATGACAGTTGAATGGACAAATTATGCTCAATCTCTTACAGATCGTCCTATGAAAGGAATGCTCACAGGACCAATCACTATTTTATGTTGGTCATTTGTTCGGGATGATCAACCAAGATCTGAAACATGTCGACAAATAGGGTTGGCCATCCGTGACGAAGTCAGCGACCTTGAAAAAGCAGGCATTAAAGTTATCCAAGTTGATGAGCCTGCCATCCGTGAAGGATTGCCTTTGCGTCGTGCCGATTGGGCAAGCTATCTTAACTGGGCAGTAGAATCCTTTAAGCTTTCAACATGCTGTGTGGAAGATTCAACGCAAATTCATACTCATATGTGCTATGCCGAATTTAATGATATTATTCATTCTATTGCAGCTCTTGATGCGGACGTAATCTCTATTGAAACAAGTCGTTCACAGATGGAACTTTTAGATGCATTTGTTGTCTATAAATATCCCAATGAGATTGGTCCGGGGGTTTATGATATTCACTCTCCTCGTATTCCAAGCGTGGAAGAGATGACAACACTTCTTGAAAAAGCAGCACATGTTATCCCTTCCAATCAACTTTGGGTGAATCCTGATTGTGGACTTAAAACAAGGGGCTGGGCAGAGGTTAAGCCTGCTCTAGAAAATATGATTCAAGCCGCTAAGAATATGCGAACTAAAGATACCAAGTCTCAAGTGGCTTAACGTATTTTAGTTAAGTGATAAAATTAGGAAACTTTTGTTCTGAGCAATGTCACCATGGGACGCTCTTCGATTTCGAAAGGCTGTTTTAAATGTTTTTCGGCAATTCTGTACATATCTTTTGCACGGATCGGATGATCATAAGGTGGAGATAGAGCATCAAAGGTATCATGAATTCCAATTTCTAGAATACGCTCATCCGTTAAGCTTTTAAATTGCTGGGCATGGCGGTAGTTCAAAAAAGGAATGAAGACATGATTGATATATCGTCCTCCTGGAATTTTTCTTAAAGTCCCTGTCAATTTCATTGCAAAAGGCGCGTACCCCTTAATAAAATGATACAATTTCTCTGATTTCATTCTACGAGTCATCGGCAGAAGGGCATATTTCCACCGAAGCATTTGAATAAATGTCCGTGCATATGAATGCACAAAAACAGCACCATCAGGTTTTACAAACTGTAATATATGGTCAAGGGTCTTGTGAGGGTCAGGTGTATGTTGCAAAACACGATGACAAAACACAATATCAAAACTCTGTTTTTTAAAAGGAAGGTCTAAAATACTCCCCTGTACAATTTGAATGTTGAGATCATCGTTTAAATTCTCTTGGGCAATATCAGAACCTGCTAAATCAACAGCAATTACTTTTGCCCCCCAATTCCGAAGAATTTCTGTATCAGGTCCCGCACCACACCCACATTCAAGAACCATTTTTCCTTTCCAAAACTCCTTTGGCCATTGAGTCCGACTCAAAAGTGTTTCAGCTCGATCTTGTGTTCCGTTCTTACTGTCAAATTGAAGAACCGCATGCTCCTCCCGCAACCGTGCAAAATTTCCATCTGAATAGGAGTCATCGGACGTAAATCGTGGAACATTATTACGAATAGGGACAGAACGTCCTTTAAAGAAAAGGATTCGGCCATCCTTGGATAGGGTGGCATTCTCATCATCAAGAATAGGCAGAAAGGCTTCCAGCATCATATTGGCCATGCTATACGATTTTTTAAACAATGGATAGCGCTCTATATTTCTTTCTTTTTTTATCTATATGGTGTATAGAGATTTTCATGAGAGCACCATTAAAAAACCTTCTGGAAAAATTAGGCGTAGGATATGTTTTAACGAGCTATCAAACGCACCCATGGTCATACATAGATCACGATAAAGGACAAACCTGTAGTGGAGAAGTCCGAATGAATCCTGATGAAAATGAGTTCGAGGTTGAGCTTTTAATGATGTACGACACACCTCCAACGGGACAAGCCCCTATTGTGCAACTCCTTTACATGGTTGCTAAAGCAGAAAATGACGGTGAATGGGAGATCAAATCTCTAAAAATAAAAAATGAAGATAAGACAAACGCTATATCAGGCTGGGGACAAAAAGCTTGTAAACTATTCCGTGAATGTATAAAGAAAATGATAGCAGAAGAAATGCCTGATTTTGATGCTCTTTTTGAAGAAATTTTCAAAGAAGATACAGGTTTTGGAGGAAGTACAGGACAAGGCGGTGGGAAAAAACCTAAAATAAAACCAGGTCAATTATTAGATATGAAAAAAGGTGCTGGGTTCTAAATGTCTATGCTTCCTATTTTAATTGCACCTGATCCTGCTTTGAAAACACTCTCAAATTCCGTCACTCAGGTTGATGCCGTCATCCAAAAGCAAATGCAAGATATGCTAGAGACAATGTATAGCGCTCCTGGAATTGGTCTTGCTGCCAATCAAGTTAATATTCTTAATCGTGTCCTCGTCATGGATTTATCCAATCCAAAAGAAGGCGATGAAAAAACGCCTTTCTGTATGGCAAATCCTGAAATTATTTGGCAATCAGAAGAACGTAGTGTTTGGAATGAAGGATGCCTGTCATTTCCCGATCATTATGCCGAAGTCGAACGCCCCGCCACTGTCCGTGTCAAATAT
>JAJFGT010000205.1 GCA_021776015.1 Alphaproteobacteria bacterium | reverse complement strand
ACTGCTCTTGTAAAGAGTTTTGTATAATCTAAAGATTTTTTTGTCATGATGTAACTCGCTATGTTTGTGTTGTTTCTTTGTTGTCTCTGGGGTGATGAT
Source organism: Alphaproteobacteria bacterium (assembly GCA_021776015.1). Classification (GTDB taxonomy): domain Bacteria; phylum Pseudomonadota; class Alphaproteobacteria; order Micavibrionales; family Micavibrionaceae; genus UBA1850. Next base: position 3,007 of record JAJFGT010000205.1, on the reverse strand, counting down.
GTCGAGATCTTAGTCTATTTTTATAGAAAAGTCAATTTACTTTTCATATTATATAAACAAGACTATTTCTTAACATCCTTCATAAATCATTAATCGTCCTGTCTGTGGATCCATGTATCCTTGTTTTTGTCCTGTATAACCTTGTCTAAAACAGGGATCATTCATTTGTTGATCCTGAGGACGACCTAGTGAAAATTGCAATGGGTCAAAGACATATCTCGTTGTGTTACCATCCTCTGTGGGCATGGATACGCATCCCAAATTTGCAGCTATAGTAAAAGCAACGATAGATAGTTTTGCTACTGCTATAGGGTTTGTTACGATGTCAGAAAAGTTAGATGTTGCCATGGTTCAATTCACTCTCTATTTTTTGTTTTTCATAAAACAGTTTTAGGAGTATAAGAGATTTTTAATTTTAAAACAACTTATTTTTCATATCTATTTGATTTATATATCAATATTGCTTGCAAAAGCAGCATTTTTTTGGATGAAATCATAACGAGCTTCTGCTTTTTTACCCATAAGTTGGTCTATCAGCGCATCCACATCTGCTTTTCTTTCTTTCCTCTCTTGAGGAGGGATATTTTCTAAATCTAAATTTTGAACCATTTCAAATGTTGCCTTAGCATCAGGAACTGTAATCCTTAGAAGTGTACGACTTTGAGGTGCCATCGTTGTTTCTTTAAGTTGCTTGGCAGGCATTTCTCCCAATCCTTTAAAGCGACTGGTCTCAATTTTTGATTTTCCTTTAAAGAGGGTGCCGGTGAGTTCATCTTTATGGGCATCATCCCGCGCATAGGCCGATAGAGTTCCCGAAACAAGACGGTAGAGAGGAGGTTGCGCCAGATAGAGGTATCCTTCTTCAATGAGTTCTCGCATTTGATCATAGAAGAATGTAATGAGGAGGGCGGCAATATGGGCGCCATCCACATCCGCATCGGTCATAATGATAATTTTTTCATAGCGTAAATCGGCGAGGTTTATTTTATCTCCTGTTTCACAACCAAGAGCCAGAATGATGTCTTGGACTTCGCTATTGGCTTTGATTTTATCCTTTGTCGCACTAAAGACGTTGAGGATTTTCCCTCGGAGAGGAAGGACAGCTTGTGTCTGACGGTTACGCGCTTGTTTGGCTGAGCCACCAGCACTGTCTCCTTCCACAATAAAAATCTCACTGCCCTCTGAACTTTTTTGGCTACAATCCGTTAATTTCCCAGGTAGTCTTAAACGTTGTGTGGCACTTTTTCGTGAAGTGGCTTTTTCGGCACGGCGACGGAGGCGGTCTTCTGCACGAAGAATAATATTATTCAGCAAAGCCGTGCTTGTATTTGGATCATTGGTAAGCCAGTGGTCAAATCTATCTTTAATAGCTTGATCCACGAGTCGAGACACATGAGAGCTTACGAGTCGTTCTTTTGTCTGTCCTTGAAATTGGGGGTCTTTGATAAAAAGGGAGAGAATAACAGCGGCTCCATTCATAATATCATCGGCTGTGATAATGGAAGCTTTCTTTATATCGGCATAATCTGCGTAAGTCTTGAGACCTTTGAGAAGGGCTGTTCGAAGACCTGATTCGTGAGTTCCCCCAAGAAATGTTGGAATTGTATTACAGTAAAAATGGCTAAAAGATAAGTCTCTGTCAGGCCATGCAATCGCAAAATCAATCTTTCCCTGACCATCAGGTAAAGGAATCGAATCATGAAAAAGGGATGTGACAACTAAAGGCTTTTCTTTGAGCTCAGACTCTAGGAAATCAACTAATCCGTTCGGGAAGTGAAAGGTGTCTTCTGCTTTGACAGGGCTATTTGCTTCAATTAAGGAAGGATCGCATTTCCACCTAATTTCAACACCTTTAAAGAGGTAGGCTTTAGAGCGTGCCAAATTATAAAGGGTTATGGGGCGGAATTTTTTTTCTGCCCCAAAAATTTCAGGATCAGGATGAAAGTAAATCGTTGTGCCTCTACGATTTGATGTTGTCCCAATGTTTTGAAGAGGTGTTGTTGTCTTGCCTCGTGAGAAATGTTGCTTATAGAGCTGCTTGTTTCTGGCAACTTCAACCCACATCTCATCAGACAGGGCATTCACAACAGAAATTCCAACACCATGAAGTCCTCCTGATGTTTGATAGGCTTTTCCATTAAATTTTCCACCTGAGTGAAGGGTTCCTAAGATAACTTCCAATGCAGATTTATCTGGAAATTTAGGGTGTGGATCGACGGGGATTCCCCGTCCATTATCAGAGATTGTGAGGCCTCCGTTGGTGTGAAGTTCTATTTCAATTCGCGTGGCATATCCAGCGACAGCTTCATCCATAGAGTTATCAAGGATTTCTGAAGGAAGATGGTGTAAAGCTTTCTCATCTGTTCCTCCTATATACATACCAGGGCGCAAGCGCACGGGTTCTAGCCCTTCTAAAACCTCTATGTCTGATGCTGTATAGGTTTCAGTGCTTATGGGGGTATCGTTAGAAAAAAGATCGCTCATGCTTTATATCTTATAAAATAGTGTTTATATTTAATTTCCTGTATAATCGAAGACTATAATATATACAATACAGAGAAACGGTATTCTATCAAGGAGACCTCTGATAATATAAGGAAAATAATTAACATGAAATCTTTCTCTCTTTTTTTCACAGTATCTTTTTTAATGATGAGCTTTGTGAGTACGAATAGTGCCTATGCTCAACAAGGTATTGAAACACCACCTCAGCAAGAGAAAGAGGAGGAAAAATTAATTCATAAGAGTTTAACTCAAGAATTTCAACCTTTAGACTTTTCTGTAGGTACAACAAAAAAGGATTTCCTTCGACAATCTGTTCTGCGTCAAGATGTTCCTTATGGTGATGAGCGGTTGGCATACGAAGTCTTTTTACCAAAAGATTGGGAACAAGTATCAGACGTTCCTAATGAAGTGGACTACGAGCATAAGGAAGATGAAGCTCAGGTAGAATTAGATCAGAATAATTCTGAAGAAGATGTGCTTGAGAAGGATACCTCTGGGCTAA
>JAJFGT010000204.1 GCA_021776015.1 Alphaproteobacteria bacterium | reverse complement strand
AATTTCATCTTCGTGCGTGATCTTTCCTGAAACATTATGCACAATGAGAGTGAGAATAAACACAAAACTCAAACAGATAATGCTTATAGCCACAAATCCATTTTTAGAACAGCAACGGTTTATGCGGGACATATCAACCTTACCTTGTACATATTTATTTTTATGGATTTGGGTCATTTATATTCTGCTTTCTCCCTTCTATGTTTTTCAAAGTGGAGTTCCTCAACCTGCTGATATTTTTATATCTACAGGCATATTTTCTCTTTTTTCCTATACATTTTTAAAATATAGACATCATAAACATGCAAATATAACAGGTATCTATATTTTTGGTGGAATATTTGTAGGACTAACCACAGCTATCAATACCGTCCATTATTTTTTTACACCTGATATAAAATTTATTCTTCACAGTATTTATTATATGTTTAATTTTATGATTTTTGTCTATGCAATTTTGATTTTTAGGCAAAATCCTCAAGTGGCAAATAAATGGACGTATCGCATTATTGTTGTGATCTGTTTTGTTCAGCTATTTATTGTAATCTTTTTTCCAGATATAGACGATTATAGGGCAAGTGGTACGTTTAATGGATCAAATCAGCTTGCATATTGGGGAGTTTTGACAGCAGCAATTCTTGTTGTTCTAAAACGAGATCAGCCTATTCGTCTTTTTGATATGATCTTGTTTATAATTTTAGGATACATTGAGATGAAGGCTTTGTCTAAGGCCGGTATGATTGTGTTTGTTGTCTTAATGATTATTGTATTTTTGTCACCGTCGATGTCAAGCTCAATGCGATGGGGTGCGATTTTATTCTGTACGATTTTATTCCTTGTAAAATTTCAAGACCCCCACCATATCATGACTTTTATTGATCGAATTGATACATTGGAGGCTGTTTCTAACCGATTGGAAACTTTAGGTAAACAAGCAGATGATACCCCAGAAGCCAGAGGATATGGTCGGCTTTTGGAATATCCACAATTTTTGCTTGTGGGGGCAGGAGAGGGCGCGCATTGGCGTTTTGGAAGGCAAGAGCTTCACTCAGGGATTGCCACGCTTATTTTTAGTTATAGTATTTTCGGCTTTGCGTTCTTTCTTCTGTTTTTGAGCAGTGTTTTTTATCGTCTTCCATGGCACTATACTGCCATGTTGATTCCAATCTTTCTTTATGGGCTAAGTCACCAGAATATACGATTTAGTTATTTCTGGGTTTTTCTGGGTTTAGCTTATTCTTGGCACTTTTTTAAGAATGACTTCTCATCAAGTATAAATTCTTCTGATAAAGCAGTTGAAGATAAACAAGAAAAGCAACTGGAGAAACGTGAGGGGGGGCAAAAATGATGATATTTTCAGATGATGCAGCTCGTCGAAGGCACACGAATAATTTGAGCCTCTCTCAAGGTATAGTGGACAAGCATAGACAAATAAATGTTACACCGCTTTCAACCTTTATTTTTATTCTAATTTGGATTGGTTATTTGCTTTTGTCTCCATTCTATATCTTCCATAGTGGTATTCCTCAACCTGCTGACATGCTTCTCGTGTTGGGAGTTATTCCTGCCATCATTCTAGCCGTTCTGAATTACAAAGGGAAAATACTTAGTGCTTATATCATAGGTGGGCTGTTTGTGGCTCTAACATCGATTGTGAACCTAATATATTATTTATATATAGGAGATAAGAGCTTTATTGCTCCAAGTTTATTCTATATTTTTAATTTTGCTGTTTTTTGTTTTATTGTCTTTTTATTCAAACACGCCCCTCTTCTGATGAATCGTGTAACATATTTATCAGTTTCTGTGATTGTTTTACTCCAATTCTTCTACGTTTTGATGGATGCTGGCGGCGGTTATAGACATTCTGGTACATTTAATAACCCTAATCAGCTTGCACACTGGTCGCTTTTGATGGGCGTAAGCTTAATCGTCCTTAAGAGAGGAACAAATCTTAATATTTTTGATCTGCTTCTTTTTACAGCTTTGGCATATATTCAGACAGAAGCTCTTTCAAAAGCGGGTATGATTTCATATGGAGTTTTAATTGTCTTGATGGCCTTTCAGCCAGTTACAAATAAAAAACTTAAAGCAACCTTCCTGTTAGGAATTTTTTCCTTTATCATCTTGGAAGCTACAGCTCTTCAAGAGGTTCAATCATGGGTTGTTGGGATTGATAATATTAGTGCGGCTGTTCACAGATTAGAAGGAATCGGAACAGATGGTGATGATAACCCTATGGTTCGAGGGTATTCTCGTTTGATTGAATATCCTCAATATCTTATTACGGGAGCAGGTGAAGGAGCGCACTGGCGCTTTGATGCACGCCAGGAACTTCATTCTGGTTTAGCGGCTATTTTATTTTCTTATGGAATATTAGGCTTTTGTCTTTTTATTGGTTTTCTATATTTTGTCTTTATGAGACTGCCTATTTATTATGCAATGCTTATTACGCCTCTTATTTTGTATGGGTTGATGCACCAAAATTTTAGAAATACAGGGTTTTGGATTTTTCTAGCGCTTTGTTTTTCTTATCACTTTTTTGAAAAAGGCAAAAAAGAGAGTGCTGAAAGCTTAGCAGGCTCTGATAAAGCTATTGATATATCTCAATTCAAGAGAATTCCTGAAATCTAAAAATCTACACATTTCCCTTTAATTTCCCAGTCATGGTAACGAGTGGGATCAAGTCCTCCTCTTCCGTTGATTTCTTGGGTACGAGGTTCTTGAATATCTTTTTTCTGAGCTTGAGGAGGTTTTTCTGGAGCTTTTTCTCTATCTGTCATATTGTCCTCTATAACTTAAAAAAGGATACTCTACAAATGAATGATGATATTTTAAAACCTCTCCGTGATCAGATTGATATGTTGGATGATGAAATTATTCGTCTTTTAGGGCAGCGTGTACAAATTGTTCGTCAAGTGGCAGAAATGAAATATAAAAATAATTTATCAGTTGTCCGCCCTCAGCGTATGCAACTTGTTTTAGATCGTACAGAGGCTATTGCAAAGCAGCATAATATAAAGCCATCTGTTATATCTGATATTTATAATACTCTCATTGAGTATGCCCATGAGTTAGAACAAAACATTATTGATAAGAAATAACTAAATATGACAGATCAAGTATCTCCTCCACAAGAAGATCGTATAGATGATCATAAAAATGCCCTTGTAACACGGGAGATCTCTCTTCAAATTTTACAGACAGTCTTAGAGAAAAACCAGCCCCTAGACCAAGCATTTGATAATAGTAATGGGTTTTTGTCTCTCGAAGAAATGCGAGATAAACGATTTATAAAAATGCTTGTGACAACAACAATTCGTCGTTTAGGACAAATCGATGATTTAATTTATAAGGCGGTGGCAAAAAAGGGACAAGAAGTTACCCCTCCTTTGCTTTATAATCTTTTAAGATTAGGGGCATGCCAACTTGTTTTTATGGATGTCCCTAATTATGCGGCTGTCAATACAATGGTAGAATTAGCAGACCAGTCGGGATTGTCACGGCAAAAAGCTTTTATTAACGCTGTTCTTAGAAAAATTGGACGTGAAGGTAAAACATGGACAACCAAACAAGATATTCCTCGTTTGAATACACCTGCATGGATGTTACAGCATTGGATTGAAGATTACGGAATTCGTAATGCTATGGATATAGCGCAAGCAAATATGGCAGAAGCCCCTCTGGATTTGACGATTAAAAACCAGAATGATTTAGACTATTGGGAAAAGAATTTACAGGCTATAAAACTTCCGACACATTCAATACGATTACAATCTGCAGGACGCATTGATCAAATTTCAGGTTTTGCAGATGGACATTGGTGGGTACAAGATGCTTCGGCTTCAATTCCTGCACAGTTATTTGGAGATGTAAGCGGAAAAATAGTAGCTGATTTATGTGCGGCTCCTGGAGGAAAAACAGCCCAATTAGTAAGTCAAGGGGCTCATGTCATTGCATTGGATCGTTCGGCACGACGACTTGTACGATTTAATGAAAATATGGAGCGTCTTGGTATTAAAGAGCATGTTACAA
>JAJFGT010000203.1 GCA_021776015.1 Alphaproteobacteria bacterium | reverse complement strand
CGTATGCTCTAAAAACAGGGGCTCATGTTATACATCCTTTTGATGATCTTCATACAATTGCAGGACAATCAACCATTGCACAAGAAGTTATCGATCAGAGTAAGAACCCTTTTGATTATGCTTTTATTCAAATTGGCGGTGGTGGGCTAGCTGCAGGTGTCGCTGCCCGCCTTAAACAAAACAATCCAAATATTAAAATTATAGGTGTTGAAGCAGAAGGACAAGCTTCAATGAAGGCTTCATCCGAGGCAGGAGAACCTGTAGAGCTCATGCATGTTGATAAACTTTGTGATGGAACAGCTGTTTCTCGTCCAGGAGACATAACCTTTCAACTCTGCAAAGAATATTTAGACGACATCATAACAGTCACAAATGACGAAGTTTGTGCCTCCATGGAAGAATTATGGAAGTCTTCAGTTCATACTCTTTCTGAACCTTCTGGAGTCCTAGGATTAGCAGGCCTTAAGAAATTTGCAAAAGACCACCCCCGTCTACTTAAAGATAAACGAGTCCTGACAATTTTATCTGGGTCAAATATCGATTTTCCTAAGATTGGGACAATCGCAACCCAAGCAGCGGTAGGAGCCCACCAAAAGCAATTTTTTAGATTTTCTATCAAAGAACAGCAAGGTAATCTTTTGGAACTTCTCAAAACTGCTATGGATGATATTGATGTAACAGATTTTTTATATGGAAAAAACCATAAAACTTATGCTCATCCTGTCATTGGATTTGGAGCAAGTCCCGAGCGCCTTCAACTTTTTGAACAGGCTCTTGCTGAAGCAAACATTCCATTTGAAAATGTTACAAATGATCTTGATATACGACATCGCAATATTCCCTATAATCCAAATTTTATAAAAGACTCTTATTTCTTTAAAATTGAATTCGCTGAACGTTCTGGAGCCCTTCGAAAGGTTTTAGAAGAAATTAAAGATATAGCTGAAATTTCATATTTCAGCTATGCCTATTCAGGAGATGTCGTTGGAGAACCACTTATGGGATTTAATACAGATGACTATGACGCTCTTTTGAGAAAACTCCACATTCATACTAATAATGTTGAAGTTGTAGAGGAAAGAGTTGTTGCAAATATAAAGAACCGCCCTCTAAAATCTATATCTGAACTAAAAGTTAGTCTCTGAGATCATCTGCCAAAACAGCTGTGACAGCAAGGTTGGCGATGATTTGAGTAATGTCTTTTGTGACCTCTACAAAATCAAAGGGTTTAGGATCTCTTGGCACAATAATTGTTGAGCCAGGGGGGATAAAAGACGCTTGATGATTCCAGTAATTCACCCGAAGAGGTTGGGCACTTCCATCAGGGAGAATTACAAAACTTCTATCTTTATCAGCATGATAACTAAATCCACCGGCTTCACTGATATACTCAGAAGCATCTTTCTTGGAACGAAACTGTAACGCACTTGGAGAGAGGACTTCTCCTGCAACGCGGATTGTTAAGGGTCGTTTTGGAATATATATTTTATCACCATGTTCTAACAAAATATCAAGCTCAGGTTCTCGAATAAGAATTTCAGGATCTGCTTCAATAGTAATCCGTCCGACAGCGCGTGCATGCCGTAGATCATCAATCAAATTTTCCACTGTCTTGATTTGATCTTGATTAGGCTTTTCTTCACTTTCAAGCATAGTTGAAAGTTTCAATTCTAGAGCATTGGCTTGAGATTTAAAGCGACTCTCTTCCCGTATACGCTCTGACTTACGACTAAAAATACTTCCTTCAGGATAGGCTTGCTCTGTAAGACCCCCTGCTCTTTCTATTAATGATAAAAGAGTATCTCCAGACATCAGATTATACTGCCCCGAGCTTAGAATTTCTCCGTAAAGATAGACACTATTCTCAGCAAGGGTTTTTAATTTTGTACCCACACGGATTGTATCCCCCGCCTGTAAAAAGATCTCTTTATTTGAAGCGTCATTCAAAGAAACATTCTGTCTATAAATATGCCCATTTCTATTTTCAGTAACCTCTATTTTATCTCTATCGGCATCCAGCATATACCCCCCCGCAACAGAGAGAATATCTTCCAATGCTGTTCCTTCATAAATAGGATAGGCACCGTCTTGCCGAACAGCGCCCCTAATATAAACGGCATGCTCTTTAAGAATTGTATTGATAAGTTGTGTCTTTGGAGTTTGTTCATTCTCAGAAGAATCTACATCTAACATTGCAATATCTTTTCGAGAAAAAAGATGAATAATATCTTTTTGTTGAAGGGGTGCATCTGTATTTTTATTTACAATTTGGAGAGGTGAAAAACTTATATATTCAGGGGCAAGCGTTTTGTTATTCCAACGCTCAATGAGACCTATAAGAGGATAAATATCACTCCCGAAATTTGAACGATCAGGAAGAAGCTCTGCAAGAGTTTTTGCCTTTTTAAGGTCATGCACGCCTTTCCGCGTACCATTACCTTCAATTTCAATAGCCCCTTTTCGTGTTTGAAGTCGACGAGAAACAATTAAAATACTTCCATCTCCAAATTGACGCTTAGAAATATCACGAGCATTTCCTATGATTTCTTCAGTAATTTCTTGACCATCAGCATCGAGAAACAATTTAATAAATCTATATTGTGAGGGACTAATGACACCACCTGAAAGAGCAAAGAGCGCCGCTAGAGAATATTTTTGTGCATGCTTTTGCCTTGATAAAATTTCATAAATGGCAGGATTTTTTACATCCCCTGAAATAGCTAAAGTCGCTCCAATAGAAGGGACTATAATTTTATCCCCTTCCCGAAGCGGAAGATCGACACGACTTGTCCCATTTTGGAGAAGCATATATAAATCTATATGCTTCATCTCTCCATCTCGAATAAGTTTAATATTTCGAAGCGTACCCGTCTTTTTAACACCTCCTGCCTTGTGTAAAACATCCATAATGGTGTGGGTCGCTGTCAAAACATGACGTCCTGGCCTTTCAACATGACCTGTAACAGTTACGCTGACTTGACGGACAGTCTTGAGTGTTACAAATACATCTGTATTAACAATACGTCTTGCTTCTAATCTAAGTTTTTCTTGAAGTTGTTTTAACGTTAAACCCACCACAGAAATTGGAGGAAACTGATCTAAAATCAAAAGCCCTTGTGGGCTAATTGTGTAGTCCTGTCTTTCATTAATCTGGCCACGAAGTATAATATCTAATGTATCCCCTACCCCAATAATTAGAGAGTCCTGACTTACACCCCCTGATACAATAGGCATTGCTCCGTCTTGTGTATGATTACGTACAGTAGATTGGAAAACTTCATAACCATATTGTTGAAGCTCATCAACTATACGTTCAGCATAGAAAGATTCTATACGAGAAGGAATAACAGAGGAATGATTTATCCTTTCCTGCCCTTCTTGTTTGAAAGGAGCAGCACGAAAAGAATCTGCGGAAGAAGATAGCCTTGTATTGTCTTCCTCACCCTCCCATAGCGATACAGGCTCCATATACCCTATGGGGGAAACACTCTGAGCCACCGACATTGAATTTTGAAAAAACAAGAAAGGAGTAAAAAGAATTAAGAGTAAAGAATAGAAATATCTCTTCTGTCTAAAAATCATAAGATGCACAGGCATAAAAAATGGTGAGGGAAAATTCCATCGTATCTCGTCAGTCTATAGACTTTATCTAGCTTTGTGAATATTTTGAAATATTCCATCCCCCAAAACTTTAAGAGGAGGACGCCTTAAAAATATAGCGCCCACCCTGATGAAGTACAGAAGGAGGACGTCGTGTAATTTCAAAATAATCATACCCCGTTAGT
>JAJFGT010000202.1 GCA_021776015.1 Alphaproteobacteria bacterium | reverse complement strand
ATGGATGGGTGTTTCCGTAATATTGAAATGCTGGATTGTTTTGTTGAGATGGGCGTGAAGATTACTCTGGAGCATTATGACGCCCTCAGTGAGCTTACAGATGAAGACCCTGTAAAGTCTGAAATTAAGAGGCATTTGCTTGAAAATTCTGAGAACGTTACTGCTGTTCATCAGGCCGTTGAATCCCATCACTTGATGCGGCGTAATCAGGTAGCTTAAGTGTTCTATGTTTTGACGAAAGCTCTTTGAGATGTGGGTAAAAAATTATCCTCTTTTATTAGTCTTTCCATATAAATATTGACATTATAGAAAAGCTATTTTAAGTTTTAAAAAATTTATAATTGGGAGAAAATTATTATGATTCAAAGTGCTGGTTGGGAATTGGAGTTTGTAATGCGAAATGCTGCCGTGTATGGAAACCCTGATGCTTTTCTACATGCGGCAAAGGTAAGTAAGATCTTTCCTGATCTTTCTGCTAAAGGAAAATCTGTTGGAACGGAATTTCAAAAACAGACAGGAATTATACAACATCACTTTGATGAGTTTATTCGGATTTATCATGCTTCACAAAATAATTCACACCTTGTAGAAGAATTTGCCTTTGATTTATCGCTGACACCCCTAAGAAATGCAGGGTTTTTTGGAAACACCCCCCTTACAGAGAGTGAAAAAAATAACCAAAAGACTAGATGGAAAAAGTATGGACAAATAGTGATGGATGGGTGTTGTCGTAACATTGAAATGCTCGATTGTTTTGTAGAAATGGGTGTCACCATTACAATGGATCATTATGAAAGGCTCAATAGTTTAGATAATCAAGATCCGGTAAAGTCTGAAATTAGAAGACATTTACTTCAAAATCCTGAGAATGCACCTGCTGTTAATGAGCTTACTCGATTGCATCAATCTTGGCAGGAATTTGATAAAAAATGTGCGGCGGCTTGTAAGGTCGCTTAAGTTTCCTCTGTTTTTCTCCGATATTTTAATGTGCCATCTTGACCATAGAGAGAAACTCCTTGAGGCGTTTTGTTTTTGGCTCTGTCAGGATGGAAGCATTTCCTGACTCGGTGGTCTCTCCTTTGTCCATGAAAACGATATGATCTGCGGCGCGTTTGGCAAAGCCAATTTGATGGGTAATTAAAAGTATTCCAATCCCACGTCCCTTTAATTCCTCGAGACGAGTCAGAATTTTATACACTTGCTCAATGTCGAGAGAAGACGTGATCTCATCCATTAAAATATATTTCGGCTTGACCATAATGGCACGCGCAATGGCCACACGTTGACGTTGACCAAGGGAGGCTTCATTGGGATATTGATCAATAAAGTGAGCCATTTCAAAAGAGGCGATGAGTCCATCAAGTTCTGTCTCCATCGCTTTGAAATCATCCCAACGGTTCCGTGCAGGAAGAAGAATATTCTCTCGTAATGTTAAATGAGGCCAGAGGAAAAGAGATTGGAAAACAACCGTTATATGAGGCCAAGGGTCTGGAATTGTATCCTTATGCGTTGGTGAAAATGTATAAAGGGTTCCATCAATATCTAAAGTCCCTTGATCGGGCATATCTAATCCCCCAAGGGCACGGAGGAGGGTGGTCTTCCCTGTTCCACTAGGACCAATGAGGCAAGTGATCTCTCCTTCTTTGACGGATACATCGAGACCCAGCAAAACATCTTTGTTTCCAAATGATTTATGAATATTTGTAGCTTTTAGCATTATTGAGGAATCTTATAAGGTTGAGTCAGGGGTCAATATTAAAATTAGAGATTTCATGGAAAGACCTCATAGGGTTTTCTAACAGGGTAAAAGGCTTTGCCCGTGGGGTCGTATTTTTTGAGAATAGGCAGAGCACTGTTTGTATTCCAAAGAGCATCAATTCCAGCATTTAGCATATTTAAGAGATCAGCCTCTCCTTTGGCGACAGAAAAACCGACAGGATAAGCAGCTAAGGGGTTGTTTTTTGGAAATTCCTCTAGCTTTGGAGTATTATGAGCGTTGAAGGCCAGAACAGCATAAGGATCAAGAATAACAACATCAGCCTTTTTCGTTGTGACTTGCATCATAAGAGAGGCTACATCAGTAATGGCAGGAAGGCTTATAAGGGATGCCTTCGGAAAATTACGAAGGGCCAAATCAAGGCTAATGTCTCCATCAATCCCAACAAAACGCGTTTCAGGGGTATTAAAATCCTCTGTGTTTTTAAAGCGATCATCTTCAGAGCTTATATAGGTAAAAACGGGGGCATAATAAGCTGGGTGGCTATAATCAACAAATTTTATGGCTGAAAAGACATAGGGGCCATCTCCACAGACGGCATCAATTTTCCCTCTCTTTAATTCTTCGACGTGTTGCCCAACTATAATTTCTTTATATTCAATACGGATATCAATTAAATCTGCTAATTCATTAAATAATTCAGCGCTTAATCCTTTGAATTCACCTGTGTTGGGTTCAATGTCAAAGTAAGGAGGCCAGACCATAACACCACATCGAATCACGCCAGATTTTATGACACGCTCATAAGCAGAGTCTTGTTCATTCTCATGTGCAAAAGCAGATGTGGTCGTGAAAAAGAAAAAGGCGCTAAATATTAAAATTAAAGCCTTCATTTTGAGGCCTCATAGGCTTTTGATCGACGAAGGAACGCTTCTGGGAATTCTTCATGCTTTTGGAGAATACGTTCGACAGTTTTATCGTTGATGAGTTCTTGAAGCGTTACATTAATCATACGATTGAACGCTAAATCACCCGTTGGAAGTCCCACACTTATAGGGAAGATATTGATAGGATCAAGGTGATTGAGTATTTTTAGTTTACCAGGGTTTGCTTTCTCATAAATTCTAAACACTGAAGGTTCAACCAATGTGACATCTGCTTTTCCAGTTTCGACTTCTTTTAATAGCATTGAGTAATCATTAAGTTGTGGCATAGAAATTATTGAGGCTAAAGGGAACGCCTGACGCGCTGTTACAGAAGAAAGCTCACCGTCTTGCACCGCAATTTTATAGTTAGGATTGTTTAAAATATTAAGAGTTTTATCAAAATGAGTATTGTCTATTTTTGTAACAGCATACATTGGCGTATAAAAAACAGCGTCTCCAAAATCAATAAATTTTGCACGTGCACTACTGTGACCTAGTCCTGAACAGACCATGTCATAACGTTTTGTATGGAGTCCTTCAACTAACGTTCCCCATCCAGATTCTTCTGCCCATACAATTTCAAGATCAAGACGGTTTCCGACTTCATTCATAAGATCGTAAAAAATACCGGCCAATGTGTCCGTTTCCAAATCTTTATAAAGGACAGGAGTCCACATGGCATACCCACACCGTATTTTACCTGACGCAATGACACGGTCGTAAGTAGATTTTTGGGTGTTTTCAGTGGCCAAAGCCATTGAAGGGAGCGCTATCATAAATGACAGAATAATGAGTATAAAATGTTTCATCTTATTTTTCCTTAAGTTTCTGAAATATCACGTGTAAAATGGGCACGCAGCCATAAAGCAAATCCATTGATGGGGAGCGATACAGCTAAAAAGAAAAGCCCCAATGCTGTATAAATTTCAACAGGGCGATAAATTTGTGCATTGATCCGTTGTGCCACACGAAAAATTTCCTCTACTGATATAAGAGAGGCAAAGAGTGTTGTGTGGAGCATCACCACTTGGAGCATTAAGAGAGCAGGAAGTGTTGTCCGTAGAATAAGAGGGAGCTGAATTTTAAAAATGGTCTGTTTTTTAGTCAGCCCCGTTACTTTTGCTGCTGTTAAATATTGCTGAGGAAAGTCGATCAAGGCACTTCGTACAATATCTGCAACAGCAAAAATGTTGACGATTGTAAGAGTCAGAGCGGCTGTATAAAAAGGATTAATGACAAGGTTTAGCATGGATTGTGCCGGGTAGTGCAACCAAAACAAAAAGACAAGAATTGGGATACCAGACAGAAGAAAAGAGAAACAGCGGGAAGGGATCCCAATCCAATATTTAAATTTTGTTCCTGCAACAGCAAGGAGTGTCCCTAAAAAAAGACCAAGCCCCCAAATAATAGAGGAGAGTTGTAACGTAACCTCTAAGCCATTTAAAAAGGCAGGGTAATATTTAAGCAATATATCAAGAACGGACATGATCAAAACTATAGATATTTTTGTAATTTTTACAAGAAATCATCTTACTTAAATCAAGTGTATTTAAAAAGTTTTAAGCTTTGAAATGGTGTTTTCAATATCTTTAGCGGTTAGGCCTGCGTCTTGATATTGTTTTTCAGGTGCTTCATGGTTTTGGAAGAGGTCAGGAAGGGTC
>JAJFGT010000201.1 GCA_021776015.1 Alphaproteobacteria bacterium | reverse complement strand
AGCGTTCCTTGTGCCAGAAAGGCGGCATCTCCTATTTCCTTGGCACATTTATCAAAGACATCAATAAACAGCCCTCCAATAATCTTCCGCTTTTTTTCAGGGTCGGACACACCATCCAATTTTCCCAAGAACAAATCTTCTGCTTTTTCGTGAATCAGAGGGATATGATAATGTGTTTTAAAGAGAGAGACGACTTGCTCGCTCTCCCCTGCCCGCATCAATCCTGTATCCACATAAATACATGTGAGTTGATCTCCAATGGCTTCATGCAAAAGCACCGCTGTTACAGAAGAATCTACACCTCCTGAAAGCCCACAGATAACTTTTTTATCTCCGACTTGCTCTCGAATTTTAGCAATGGCCTCATCTTTAAACGCTGCCATCGTCCAATCCCCTTTGCACTGACAGACTTTATGCGTGAAATTTCTGAGTAAGGCACTTCCATGCGGCGTATGCACAACTTCTGGATGAAACTGTACACCATAAAACTGACGTGTTTCATCCGCAATCAAGGCATAGGGCGCGCCCTTAGAGACACCAATGACTTGAAAGCCTTCAGGAAGTTGTGCCACGTGATCTCCATGACTCATCCAAACGTCTTCTTGGGCACCAACACTCCAAAGACCATCCAAAATGCTACACTCATTTTCAACCGTTACAAAAGCGCGGCCAAACTCTTGATGATCAGAACTTGCCACAGTTCCCCCAAGCTGGGTCACCATCATTTGCTGACCATAACAAATTCCAAAAATAGGGATTCCCATTTTAAATACATCATCTGGAATACGAGGACTCTCTGAATCCGTGACAGAGGACGGCCCTCCAGAGAGAATAATGCCTTTAGGATTATAAGATTGAATTTTAGGCAGATCTGCTTGATGAAATGGCCATATTTCACAATAGACACCACTTTCTCGGACACGGCGCGCAATCAATTGCGTCACTTGTGAGCCAAAATCTATAATAAGAATGCGTTCATGATGAGTGTTCATAGGTATCCCGTCTTAGCTATTTGATTAGTTATATTGCTTTGTAACGAATTCTCTATTCAAATAAAAGAAAGGAATCATGAAAAAGATAAAAAATAATACGAGAGGGGATATACACTCCAGCCCTACAGGACACGTTATCACATAACAATATCGGTGAGTTAGTATTATTTTCTGAGGAGATAAATTAGAAATCCCGCCCTAGCTATAGAGTCTTCTACATATTTATAGCCATATTTTTCGTAAAACATCTTAGCGTTGATCGTTGATCTAATAGAAATCACTGCTTCCTTGTTATCATCATGAATTTGCTCTTCTGCAAGATGAAGAAGCGTTTCTCCAACTTTGTTTCCCATATTTTCTTGTGGAATAAATAGATTATCTATGGATGATTTTTGCCGACCCTTTGTATAAGTTACAAACCCAATAGGTTCGTTATCTTTTATTGCTAAGTAACCATTACTTTCTGAAAAACAAGATATTGGATCTTCTTTTTTACAAAATTTAAGCCATTTAGAAATATCCTCGTCCGAATAATGAGAACTACACACTGGAATAGTTTTTATTTTTAGAGCTAAGAGAGTCGAAGAGTCCTCAGCTGTCGTTTTTCTAAAAGAAATCATGCCATCAATTTTACATGAAATTTCTGATTAGAGAAAGTGTCAATATACTTATGTATCAGGGAGCAGGATGTTTAAAGAGCGCATGATCGGGATATTGTTTTATATCTTTCACACCATCATGCACAAAACCGTGAACTGCATTTTCTGCTTCGGCTGTGGCGCCAAGTCCAGATGCAATACTTTCTCCCAGAAACATTGTTGAAAGTAATCCTGCAGACAACAACATATGAAGCATATTACGACCCTTATGCTCCCCGTGAAAAACACCTGCATAAGCAACATTTACAAAGTCTTCGGCTGTCCTTGATATTTTCTTTAAATTCTCAAAACTCATGCTCTAATTATTACCATAAAATTTATAAAAATTCAATCCTTTTGTATCAAATTAAACCTTGTTAATATGTATCTAGTATGACGACTTTTAGCTTTGAATTTTTTCCACCCAAGAGTGATAAGATGGCTGACCAACTATGGTCTGCCCTGCCTACGCTTGCAAAATGCAATCCTGCCTTTATGACAGTTACCTATGGGGCGGGAGGATCAACTCGAGAAGCAACTCTTGAGACGGTTATGCGCATGCAAAAAGAAACAAAAATCCCTATTGCTATGCATTTAACTTATCTGAGCACCCCTATTCATACCCTCAATCAATTAGCCGATGATCTGTGGGAAAAAGAGATCACACATATTGTTGCATTAAGAGGAGATATGCCTGACACCCTCTCATGGCCGCTGGATACAGATCAAAACTATTTTCAATATACAAGTGATTTTGTCGAAGGCTTACTCTCTCGCCACCCCTTTGAGATCAGTGTTGGGGCTTACCCTGAAAAACATCCAGATTCCCCCTCTCTTCAGGCTGATTTGATAGCCCTTAAGAAGAAATGCGATGCTGGTGCCACACGCGCCATTACACAATTCTTTTTTGATAACAGCATCTATTATAAATTTCTTGAGGAGGCTCAGAAAATAGGACTCTCCACACCTATTGTCCCAGGACTTCTTCCTATCCATGATTTTACTGCTATGAAAAAGTTCGCGGCACGTTGCCATACGACAATTCCAAACTGGCTGGAGGATAAATTCTCTGGTTTAGAAGATAAGCCAGAAGATGCTCAAAAAGTTGCTCAAGAGATTTTAAATACGCAAGTTGAGTGTCTTTCTAAGAATGACGTCCCTCATATTCATTTTTACACTCTCAATAAATCTCAGATTACAGTTGAATCGTGTCAAAAACTTATTAAACATCCCTAAAAATAATATTTGCTATATATTAAAAACGCCACAAAACACTACAAAAAGGGGTGTTTTGGGTATTTTAAATTCATATTTCTATTCAAATATAAAATTTTTCTTCACTTTCCTAGTTTTTTATGGTATACATATTTCACAATAAAAAACGAACTTTATAATCTGCGTATTTAAGGAGAAGAACAATGGTTGAACATGGCTATTGGGTTGAGTGTTTCCCTATCTCTCAAAATGATAATATGGGACAAGATTCATACAAGGTATCTATAGACGTCCTTCCACAAGTTACATCTACAGGGAAATCAATTGATCATGCAATTGAAGCACTTAGAGATAAATTAAAAACGATTCAAAGAGCACATCAAATGGATGGCGATACGCTTCCAAAATCACACAGCCTCATTACTCCAACCTCACAACACCGTAATAAACAAAGAGATTGGATGTCTGTTTATATTAAGCTAGATGGAACATCTAACTAATATTAGATACACAAAAATTTCCTATATAGAATATAGATTATGAATCATCCTTAGGCTCTTTGTCTATTTTTGGATCATCCATTTTTTCAAAATCTTGAATTTGCTTATCCGTTAATCCCAGCGCATCAACATGGATTTGGGTTTCGCGCTCGATCATTTTATAAACATATTCAAGCTTAAGCTCTCCTCCTGTCCCTTCATGCATCACTTGTGCTGCAGAGGCTGCATCCATTGTTATGATAGCCTTATCAGGCTGGTTTCTTTTTCTTATATATGCATTTGTCAGATGCACAATAATGCGTGCGCATAAATCAGAGACTTTAATCTTATGATGATCTTCATATCGAGACCGTAAATTCTGTAGGATCAGGAATGTATCTTTCGCATTAGGAATCGTCAGCTCAACTTTTTGAAAACGACGATCCATCGCAGGATCAATTTCAACATAGATACGATATTCATCTTTTGTTGTTGCCCCAATCATACTCAAAGCACCAGATGTCAGATATGGTTTCATGACTTCGGAGAGACCTTTATAAGAGCTTCCTTCACATGTAGGCATAATCTGATGAATTTCATCAATAAAAAGAATTGTTTTCGGATAATTAGGATCCATCGATCTCTCAGCAATTCCTTTTAAAACAGGAATCATTCGTCCTTGAAATTCAGAGATTGTCGCTGTCCCTGCTGCCATAGACGCTAAATCTAGCTCGAGAACGCGAGCATCTTTTAATAAATCGGGGACATTATCTTTGACGATCTCTTGTGCAAGTCCTACACACATAGCTGTTTTCCCAACTCCAGCGGGGGCTTGAAGCATCACATTTTTTCGTCCCTTTTGGAGTAGAATTAGAATAACATCTTCAATTTCACGCTCTCGCCCAGTAATCGGGTCATAGAGATCTTGACGTGCATTTTCTGTGAAATCATTACAGTATTTATGAATAAGCGTATTCAGTTCTTCATCTGTATATTTAAAATTATCTTTTAGGGGAGCTGCCATAAATCTTCTTTCTATCTTTATATTGAGTGGAATTTATTCTGAGATGATGAATATCTAAATTCTTTTTCCTTATACCCTTGAGCAAAAAGAGCTGCTGTTAAATCTCCATAACGTATCATATTTTGAGTTGCCGTTTCGAGAACAGGCTTAGGGTAATACCCTATCCCTAATCCTGCATATTCAATCATAGCTCTATCATTTGCTCCATCCCCTATTGCTAATACCTGCTCTGCATTAAGTCGTTTATGGGACATATATTCTTTTGTAAATATAAGCTTTGCCTCACGATCAAGAATAGGCTCTTCCAAAAACCCTGTAATTTCTTCGCCTTTTATCTTTAGGATATTTCCATGATGATGATGAAAATTACATAATTTTGCTACATAAGAGGTAAAATCTGTAAATCCACCAGAGGCCAAAACACAGGTAGCTCCATGACGACGCATCGTCTCAACAAGAGTTTGCCCTCCCGCATTTAACTTCAAATGATCTCGTACCTTTTGCAACACATGGGCAGGCTTTCCTGCTAATAAAGCCACACGTTTTCTTAATGAGGTTTCAAAATCAATTTCACCCTGCATAGATTGCTTTGTTATAAAAGACACCATCGGTCTTAAACCAAACTCTGAAGCGATTTCATCTAATGTTTCTTCTTGAACAAACGTGCTATCCATATCTGCCATAAGCAATTTTTTTCTACGATGAACATTTTGAGTTATAAAATGGTCAACGCGGGCAGGCTCTAGCATATCCTTCAGCGTCTGTATAAGGGGATCATCCAGTTGATGTGGGAGAGGAATATCTACGGCTTTATGCTCTGATAACCATGTTTTAGAACCTCTTTCTTCTACCCCATGCTCAAGCAACGTCATATCCACCGCCGCAAGAATAGATGGGCTCAGTGGAATTCCAGAACTTTCAGAGGCTACTAAAGTTAAAACATATGGTTGAGGCATAAAAAACCGATAAAAATAATCCTTGATTCGAGGTCACACCTTTTATCCTACAATAAAAGAAGGTAGAGTCATCATAGAATTTAAAAATGATCCTAAGGAGTTTACATGTCCCATCCCTCACAAAAACCAAACAACCCCAATTTTTCTTCTGGCCCCTGCACAAAATATCCTGGTTGGTCTTTCAAAGGACTAGAGAATGCTCTTGTCGGACGCTCCCACAGATCCGCAGATTCAAAACAACGATTACTAGATGTTATTGAAAAACAACGTGAAATTTTAAATATTCCTGATAATTATAAAGTAGGCATTGTTCCTGCCTCTGATACAGGTGCTGTTGAAATGGCACTCTGGTCAATGTTGGGATGCCGTGGTGTTGATGTTCTTGAGTGGGAGAATTTTAGTCGTGATTGGCTTATAGATATCAGGGATCATCTCAAACTAGACAATGTCCGTGTTTTTAATGCGCCTGATGGACAAACGCCTGATTTTTCTCAAGTCGATTGGAATAATGATGTTGTCTTTCCATGGAATGGTACAACATCAGGGGCGCGTATTCCAAACCATGACT